>SLQN01000345.1 GCA_007131465.1 Paracoccaceae bacterium | reverse complement strand
GAGGCAGAGCTTGTGGCCGATCAGGACCGGCTTGTGGGGCTGATTGTCCAGCTTGGCGATGACAGCCCGGCCACGCGCGACCGCCGCGACCGGGTGGATGCAATCGAGGCCGAGATCGTTCAGACGCGGGCTGCCCGCGATGCCGCCCGTGACCGTGTGGCCGAGATCGCAGATGCCATTCGCGCCCTGCTGCAAGATACCTGAGCCACGCGCGCGGGCAGACCGCCCGCGACTGTCAGACTATCGTCGGTCAGTCTTTGCCCGCCTCCAGCGCAGCAATCCGCGCGGCCAGGGCCTCGTTCTCCTCGCGTGCTTTCTGCGCCATCGCACGGACGGTGTCGAATTCCTCGCGGGTGACGAAATCGCGATCAGCCAGCCAGCGATCCATCAGGCCTTTCATGGCGGTTTCGGCCTCGGTCCGCGCGCCTTGTGCCACGCCCATGGCGTTGGTCATCAGTTGCGACACGTCGTCAAGAAAGCGGTTGCGGGTCTGCATGGGGAACCTCTGGGTTTGTGCTGTGATGTATATGTGACCTCGGGGCCGGAAACTCAAGGTTGACTTCCGCGCGCCTGCCGCGTCAGACAGGCGCATCCTCAACTTTCCCGCAGGCGCGCATGACCAGTTTTGCCATTCTGTTTCCCGATCTCCGCCCCGAGATTTTCAGCATCGAGATCGGGACATTCCAGTTCGCGCTGCGCTGGTATGCCCTGGCCTATATCGCGGGATTCATCGCGGGCTGGTGGATCGTCCAGCGCCTGATGCAGCGCCCCGCGCTGTGGCCGCATGACACAGCGCCGATGGAGCCCGCGCGCGTCGAGGGGCTGCTGACCTATGTCATCATCGGGGTCATTCTGGGGGGGCGGCTGGGCTTCGTTCTGTTCTACCAGCCGGGCTATTACCTGTCGAACCCGAGCGAGATTTTGCGCGTCTGGGAAGGCGGCATGTCCTTTCATGGCGGCTTTGCCGGGGTCATTATCGCGGGGCTGATCTTTTGCAGCCGACATGGCGTGCCCCCCTTGCAGGTGGCCGATGCAATGGCGCTGGTCGCGCCCATCGGGATCGGGCTGGGCCGTGTCGCCAATTTCATCAATGCCGAACTTTGGGGCCGGCCCACCTTGCAGCCCTGGGGGGTGATCTTTCCCGGCCAGCAGGCGCAGACCTGCCCCTGGGACTGGCCGCTGCCCTATTGCGCGCGCCATCCGACACAGCTTTACGAGGCCGCGCTGGAGGGGCTTGTGCTGTTTGCCGTGCTGGCGTTCCTTGTCTGGCGAACCGGCGCGCTGAAGCGGCCCGGCCTTGTGACAGGGGTATTTGTCGCGGGATATGGCGCGGCGCGCTTCGCGGTCGAGTTCTTCCGCCAGCCCGATGCCCAGTTCATCACCTCTGCCAATCCGATGGGGCATGTGCTTTCGCTGGGGCCGCTGGGGCTGACCATGGGACAGGCGCTGTCGCTGCCGATGGTTCTGGCCGGGCTGGCCGTTCTGGTCTGGCGACGGCGTGCATGAGTGCGCTCAAACCCCTGATCCTGCGCCAGATCGCGGCGCAGGGGCCGATGAGTATTGCCGAATACATGACATTGTGCCTGCTGCACCCAGCGCACGGATATTACAGCACGCAAGACCCGCTGGGGGCTGGCGGTGATTTCATCACGGCGCCTGAAATCAGCCAGATGTTTGGTGAAATCCTGGGCCTGTTCCTTGCGCAGGTCTGGACGGATCAGGGCCGCCCTGCGTCCTTCACCCTTGCCGAACTCGGGCCGGGGCGCGGGACATTGATGGTCGATATCCTGCGCGCCACACGCAGGGTTTCGGGGTTTCATGCGGGACTGACCCTTCATCTGGTCGAGGCAAGCCCGGTCTTGCGCGCCGCGCAGCGCGACAGGCTGGGCCAGTTTGCCCCGCAATTTCACGATACCGCCGACAGCCTGCCGGACGCGCCGCTCTATCTGGTCGCCAACGAGTTTTTCGATGCCCTGCCGATCCGGCAATTCCTGCGGCAGGGCGCGGGCTGGGCGGAGCGCATGATCGGGGCGGAGGCGGGCGCGTTATGCTTCGGGCTGGCCCCTGCCGCACCGCTTGCGGCCCTCGCGCATCGACTGGAGGACACGCAAGACGGGCAGATGGTCGAGCTTCGCGCGGCGGCGCAGCCGATCATGGCCGCGATCAACACCCGGATCACAGCACATGGCGGCGCGGCACTGATCGTGGATTATGGCGACTGGCGCAGCCGGGGCGATACGTTGCAAGCGCTCCATCAGCACCGGTTCGATGATCCGCTGGCCCGGCCCGGCATGGCCGATCTGACGGCCCATGTCGATTTCGAGGCGCTGGCGCGCGCAGCCCCGGACCTGCGCGCCTGCCCCCTGACCCCGCAAGGCGTGTTTCTGGAACGTCTGGGGCTTGGGCTGCGCGCACAAGCGCTTGCCGCACAGTTGACAGGCGAGCCGCTTGCCGCGCATCACGCTGCATATCGACGCTTGACGCATCCGCAGGAAATGGGTCACCTGTTCAGGGTATTGGGCCTGTCGCGGCCCGACGCGCCCTTGCTGCCGGGATTTGACGCATGACTTTGGAGATCCTGACCGCCGACGCCCTGTCCCCGCTGCGCCACGGGTTCTTTACCCGGCGCGGGGGCGCGTCCTCGGGCATCTTCGCGGGGTTGAATTGCGGGCCGGGGTCGTCTGACCAGAGCGATAGCGTGCGGCTGAACCGGGTACGCGTGGCCGAGGCGATGCAGGTCGCACCGGGCCATCTTGTCACCGTGCATCAGGTCCATTCACCCGATGTCGTGACCCTGACCGCCGCCTTGCCAGAGGGCGAACCACGCCCAAAGGCAGATGCAATGGTCACTGCGACACCCGGACTTGCGCTTGCGATCCTGACTGCCGATTGCCAGCCGGTGCTGTTCGCGGACCATGACGCACGGGTCATCGGGGCAGCCCATGCGGGATGGCGCGGCGGCTTGAGCGGCATTCTGGAAAATACACT
>SLQN01000060.1 GCA_007131465.1 Paracoccaceae bacterium | reverse complement strand
TTTCCTAAGTCTGTGACGCGATAAAGCGCCTTGTAGGAGATTCCTTGCGGCATGAGTATCACCTCTTGAGAATGCTCTGGCAACATTTTCGCTAACCGATGCGTTGGTGCTGGCCCCGCGCCTGAACGCGTTTCGCGCGCAAAACCCCGATATCGAGATCCAGTCGTCCACCGCCGTCTGGCCGAAACGGATGGATGACAGCCCGATCGATCTGGATATCCGGTTCCGGCAGGGTGACCGGCCGGAAACGCTGGTCTGGCCGCTGGGGGCAGACTGGGCCAGCGTCATGTGGCACCCCGATTTTGCGGCGCGGTTCGAGCGCGAACTGACCCTCGCCGCCCTTGCGGCTTCGGACATTGTGCGGGTGACAGGCTCGGAACGCGACCGGAACCGGCTGTCAGCGTCCTACGGGCTGGTTCTGCCGCCCCCCGGCGCAGCGGTCAGGGCAGAGTCCTCGCTGATCGCCTTGCAGATTCCGGCCAGCGGGCAGGGCTCGGCCATCATCATGCGCCGCTGCGCCCATCGCTATCTGGATCATTGGCTGCTGGTCTCGCCGCTGGCCTATGAACTGCCGCTGGAACAGGGGTTCTATCTGATCGCGCGGACGAATTCCGACGCGCGGACGAAATCCGGCGGTTCAGCGCCTGGCTGACCTCGGAGGCCGCCGTGATCTGATCCGGGACTTGCGCAGAGTGTCGGCGAGGGCCGCCTCAGCCGAAAGCCGACCACAGCATCCTGACCGAGGTCAGGCACAGAAACACCGCGAAGGCGCGTTTGATCCAGATAGGCTCCAATGCATGCGCCAGCCGCGCGCCCAGGGGCGCACAGGCCACCGACAATGGCAGGATCAGCGCGACCGCCACAAGGTTGACATAGCCCAGCGACGCCGGTGGCCGCCCGTCCACCCCAAGCCCCGCCACGACCATCGCCAGCGACGCGGGGACGCCGATGATCAGCCCCAGCGCGGCCGCAGTGCCCACGGCGCGATGGACCGGCACGGAAAACGCCGTCATCACCGGCACGCCCAATGTGCCCGACCCTATGCCCATCATGGCCGATATGAAGCCAATGCCCCCCGCCATCGCCGGTTGTGCGCCGCGCACGGCAGGCAGGGCGGGCGCAAGGATGCGGGTCCGGGGCCGGGCCATGTTCCATGCCACCAGAAGCGCGATCACCCCGAACAAAGCCAGAAGCGCGCGCCCCGAGACATAGCCCGCAACCGCGCCCCCGGCCAGCGCGCCCGCGGCCATGAAGGGCGCCCAGACGCGGAAAATGCCCATGTCGACCGAACCCCGCGCATGATGCGCCCGCGCCGAGGAAAGGGCGGTCACCGCCACTGTCACCAGCGACGTAGCAACCGCGACCTGCATGCCCAGCCCTGCGGGAAACCCCAGCCCTGCAAGGACCCAGAACAGCACGGGCACGATGACGATACCGCCCCCCACGCCCAGAAGGCCCGACAGCACGCCCGCAACGGCCCCTGTCGCCATGATCCCCAGCACCAGCGGCACGACGTCCGCGACATTCATCAATTCCATATCAGAACCCCAGCGCCGCGCCATCGGCGCGCGGGTCGGCAGCGACCTCGATCACCCCGCCCGGATGCAGCGCCACACCGCCCGCATGGCCCGCCATGTCGCTATAGGCGGGGATCATCTCGACCTCGTGGCCAGCGTCCCTCAGCGCGGCAACAAGATCGGGCGGGAAGCGGTCTTCCAGCTTCAGGCTGGTGGTCGCATCGCCCCATGTCTTGCCCAGAAGCCAGCGCGGGGCGGTCACGGCCTGCTGCAAATCCTGCCCGAACATCGCATAGCGGCTGAACACCGCCGCCTGCGTCTGCGGCTGCCCCTCGCCGCCCATTGTGCCGTAAGCCAGCACGCGCCCGTCCGCCAGATGCGCCAGCGCCGGATTGAGCGTGTGGAAGGGCCGCGCATGCGGGCGCAATTGGTTCGGCCCCGGTGCAAGGCTGAACCCCGCGCCCCGGTTCTGGAAGAAGACGCCGGTTTGGGGGCAGACCAGCCCCGACCCGAATTCCCAGAAAACCGACTGGATGAAACTGACCACGCAGCCCTCGGAATCGGCCGCGCCCATCCAGATCGTGTCACCGGGCTTGGCCACCTCGGGCCAGGGCCGGGCACGGGCCGGGTCGATCCGGCCCGCCAGCGCGTCCAGCGCGCCCGGCTCCAGCCAGTCCTGCGCCGGGCCTGCCATATGGTCGGGGTCACCCAGTTCCGCGTTGCGCCGGATGAAGGCCAGCTTCGTGGCCTCGATCAGCCCGTGCAGATGGTCAAATCCCTCGGCCTCGGTCACGCCCAGCCGGTCGAACAGGCCAAGGATCATCAGCGACGCCACACCTTGCGTGGGCGGGATCGTGTTCCACACCTGCCCGGTGCGCAGATGCGTGGTCAGGGGGGCGGTCACCTGGGCGCGGAAGCGGTTGAAATCGTCCCGCCGCAGCGGGCTGCCCATGGCTTCCAGAAACTGCCCATGCGTCTTGGCAATGTCGCCGCGGTAATAGTCGTCCAGCCCTTCGCTGGCCAGATGCGCCAGCGTCTGCCCCAGATCGGGCTGGCGCAGCCGGTGGCCCGGGCGCGGGGGCTGGCCGTCCACCAGAAACGCCTCGGCAAAGCCCGGCACATCTTTCAGCCCGTCCAGCTTCTCGCGCGTGGTGCGGGACTGGTTTTCCGTGACCGCCACACCGTCGCGCGCCAATGCAATCGCCGGGGCCAGCAGATCGGCCAGCGGCAGGCGGTTGCCGCGCGGGCAAAGGCCCAGCGCCGCCTGCCAGCCCGCAATCGTGCCGGGAACCAGCAGGGCTGCCAGCGGCCCGCGCGCGGGCAGGGCGTCCGTTACCCCCTGGCGCGCATACCAGCCCACCGAGGCCAGACCCGCCGCGCGCCCGCATCCCGACACGGCGATGGGTGCATGTCCGGGCCGGTGGATGATCCAGAACCCGTCACCACCGATGCCGTTCATATGCGGATAAGCC
>SLQN01000355.1 GCA_007131465.1 Paracoccaceae bacterium | reverse complement strand
GCAATGGCAAGAAATGTATCGGCCACGGGCCAGAAGAACATCAGCGCCAGCGCAATGGCCGAAACCTGGTCGTTGAACCAGGCCAGCCCAATGGCCAGCCAGACGAGCACGTGGCCAAGAGTATAGGCCCCGGCGTCGCCAAGGAAAATCCGCCCGAGCGGCCAGTTGAACAGCAAAAAGCCCATAAGCGCCGGGACGATCGCGGCAGCCATCGTCGCAATGCCCGTCGCACCTGCCTGTTGCGCCACCAGCGCGATGCCGACAGCGATCAGCAGTCCTGTGCCACCTGCCAGCCCGTTCACCCCGTCGATCAGATTGAGCGCATGGCAGACGCCTGTCGCCCAGAGGATCGTCACCAGAATGGCGACCGGGGCAAAGCCCATCACAATATCAAGCTCCGCAATCCCAAGCGGTGGTATCCAGATCTTCAGCAACAGAATTGCAAGGATTGCAGACCCCGCCGCAGCCAGCAGCCTGCCAAAAGCACTGACCCTCCAGCCGAGATCCTCGGCCAGTCCTGCGGCAAAGACTGGCACCAGGGTCAGCGCGAAAAGCGAGAAGGACAGCTTCTGGTTTTCCGATACCAGAATCAACAAGGCAGCCACGATCGCGATCATGACACCGACCCCCCCGATGCGCGGTGTGCTGCGGATATGCGCGCTTTGCACGCAACTGAGATCGTCGCGCGCGCGCAGATATCTGACAAGGCGGGGATGCAGCAGGACAAGCATGCCGCAGATACCGAACGAGACGGCCAATAGCATGAGGAACGTGCCTGGGGATAGAAGCGTCATCATCGAATCAGGTACTGCTTGTTGAAAGGCATTTCCGGGGAGGATAGCGATTAACGATTTGTTCACCAATCCAAATCGACAAACATAGTGAATCCGCCTGCGAGATCACGATATCCGGCTCCGGACGCGTAACCTTTCATCAAGGTTTTGGATGCAAGATTGAATGATATCGGTTCGCTCTGCAGGTTTGGCCCAAATATGGTTCTGACGTTCGTTCATGTCTTTTCGCTCCTGTATGTCACGATGGCAATCGCCTTGCTGATCGCAGTGTGGTGCCGCGCGAAAATCTCTGTCAATGAGCGCAAGGCGCGTCACCTGCCTGCACCGGAAAATATCGCCAGTGGAAAAAAACCGAAGGGCAGCGGTCCTGAAATTTCCGGCGCCGGGCATATCAGTCTCGGACAAACGCTCTCATGATGCCGCCGGGTTCGCCGGGTTTCTGCGCGACCCGATCCTCCCATCTCAGGGCGAAGCGGTATCTGCGGGTCGGACCGAAAATCTTCGCCTACCCATCGCCACCAGATCAAGCGCGCAGGTCTGTGTCAGATTCCTTGCGGCCAGGCATTCTCCAGACGGCGTGACTGTGCGGCCAACCGCAAAAAATTCGTCTCACTGTCGCTGACATCTCGCCCCCTTGATAATGGTCAGGGGTCAGCGCGACTTTTGTCGTTGCCCTTATGATACTGCCCATACGCTCCTTTATTCGAAAAAAGACATTGTTGGTTATGATAGCATTAACCCAAGATTGTTCCAATGGATATGTCACTTGTGCTGCGAACGCGCAGTTTCATGGCATCGCTGCCGATCTGTTGTTGGCATGCCACAGCAATCCGGATAACCGGCTGCTGTGCGGTCTTCTGTCAGAGGTTCTGGCTGAGGTTTTACCGGTGCCAATCAGAACCTGCAGGGCATAGGATGTTGTGATGCTTCGGCGACGACTGTGTGGCTCTGATCTGAGCAGTGATATCAATCCCGCCGTCGTGCGTGAACCCGGCAGCAGGGTGCCCTTTCGGCAGTCCCTGCCCGATTGGCAGGAAGACAGCTTGCTGAGCATGGGCGTCTGCCGCGACCGGCGGCGCGAGGGTGTGAAGTTTCACGTCCCGCACTGTTGCCATGTTCGCCAAGGAATGCGCCGGCGAAACGTCACCGATTGTAACGGCGTCACTGCGGGCATCATTCACCCCGCGCTGATCGCAATCGGGATGCAGGCGTGGGCGAATGTCGTGGGTGTCCGGCACAGGCGCGGCTTTGCATGCGGGCTGACGCCGCAGAACATCGTCGAGGAGAGGTGGCTTGCGCGGCGGTTCATGATACGCAATATCGCGCGACAAGCTGCAGTGAAACTCGGGGGTGACGTGATGTGTGTCAGCGCGTCGCAAGCAGGAAGGTCCGAGACCCTGGCCGGGATGAAAGCAGGGTTGCGCGCCGGGATGCGCCGTCACGGCAGTCACAAAACCAACCAGCCGCTCAAGGCAATGCTGGATACAGGAACAGGGAAGACAGAACCATGAAGATTGCGATGATCGGCACAGGCTATGTCGGCCTGATGTCCAAGGTGTGTATTTCCGATTTCGGCCATGACATGGCCTGCGTGGACAAGCTGCCCGAATGGATCGAGATGCTGGATCGCGGTACGCCGCCGATCTACGAGCCGGGACTGGAGGCCGTGATGACGCCCGATATCGCCTCGGGGCGGCTGCGGTTCACTGCAGATCCGGCCGCCGCTGTCGACAGTGCGCGGGCCGGGTTCGTCACCTATGAAAGGGTTGGTCTATGAAAACCGCATTCATCACCGGGACGGCGGGGTTCATCGGGTTCCACCTTGCCGAATTGCTGTTGCAGGAAGGCTGGGCCGTCGCTGGCTATGACGGGATCACCGATTACTATGATGTCCGGTTGAAGGAACAGCGGCTGGAAATCCTGCGCCAGCACCCGCAGTTCACCTTCACCCATGCGATGCTGGAGGACGATACCGCGCTGGCGGCCGCTGCAGATGCCGCCCATCCTGATGTGATCGTGCATCTGGCCGCGCAGGCAGGGGTGCGCTACAGCTTGGAGAACCCCCGCGCCTATATCGATGCCAATATCATCGGCACCTTCAACGTGATGGAAGTGGCGCGCCGCCATGCTGTCGGGCATCTGCTGATGGCTTCTACCAGTTCGGTTTATGGCGCGAATACCGACATGCCGTTTTCCGAG
>SLQN01000359.1 GCA_007131465.1 Paracoccaceae bacterium | reverse complement strand
TCCTGCTGCTCGCAGGCCTGGTGGCCGCGCTCGGCGCCTGCGGGTCGCTGCCCCGCACCGCGGCCGTACAGAGCGAAATCCTGCGCCATGCCGACCGCGACAGCCGCGACATCGCGGTGGTGGCGGTCACCCGCGCGGGGCTGGAAACCTTCGCATCCTGGCCGCGGGCGGCGCCTGCCCATGACTGGCTGCCCCGCAGCACCGGTCCCGAGACGCCCCTGATCCGTCCGGGCGACCGGCTGGTCCTGACGGTCTGGGACAACAACCCCAATTCTCTGCTGACCGCCGACGGACAGCGGCAGGTGCAGATCACTGACCTGCCGGTTTCGCCCGAGGGCACCGTCTTCGTGCCCTATCTCGACGAAATCAGCGTGACCGGTCAGACCCCGGACCAGGCACGGCGACAGATCCAGGATCAGCTCGACGGCATCCTGCCCTCGGCCCAGCTGCAGCTGGCACTGGACGCGGGCCGGCGCAGTTCGGTCGACCTGCTGGGTGGGGTCGGCACCGCCGGCAGCTTTCCGCTGCCCGATCGCAACTTCACCGTGCTCAACCTCATCAGCGCAGGCGGCGGCGTGGCCGGGGGGTTGCAGAACCCCCAGGTGCGGCTGCTGCGCGGCGGGCGCGTCTACCGGATTTCGCTGGAGCGGCTGGTGGAGGACCCGCGGCTCGACACGGTGCTGCGCGGCGGCGACACAGTCAGCGTCGAGGAGGACAGGCGCAGCTTCATCGCTCTCGGCGCGGCCGGGCAGCAGAACCTGATCCCCTTTGCCCGCGACCGCGTGACCGCACTGGACGCGGTGTCGATGATCGGCGGCGTTGAGGGCTCACGCGGGGCGCCCGGAGGGGTGCTGGTGCTGCGGGAATACCCCCTGCAGGCGGTGCGCGCGGACGGTGTGGGAGGACCGGACCGGGCGCGGGTGGTCTTCACCGTCGACCTCACGAGCTCCGACGGGTTGTTCAGCGCCCGCCACTTCGAGATCGCCCCCGATGACCTGGTGCTCGTCACCGAAGCCCCCGTCACCTCCCTGCGCACCATCCTCAGCCTAGTCGGCCAGACCTTCGGCGTCGCGAGAAGCCTCGAATGACCCGTAGTGGAACCGGACAAGACGCCCTCATCGGGCCACAAGGGCCGCGCAGGCTTGGCCGGGCATCCAGGCCCGAAGGCGCCCGGGGCCGCGATGCCTCCGGGCCGGTTTCGGGATCACAGCTGGCCCGGGCGGGCAGGACGCCGCCCCACCGCATCCCCATCGCCGCACGCAGGTGACCGCCATGACCGCACCCACCCCCACCGCCACGCCCAACAGCTGGGAGTTCCTGCGCGATCCCCAGATCGCGCCCAGGGGGTTCCGCGAATACGATGCGCGCTGGAAATACCCCGAAGAGATCAACCTGCCCGGCATGACCGCGCTGGGGCTGGGGCTGGGCACGCAGATCCAGGCGCGGGGGCTGCGGCCCGAGATCGTGGTGGGCAACGACTATCGCGACTATTCGCTGGCCATCAAGCAGGCGCTGACGATCGGGCTGATGCAGGCGGGCATCACCGTGCGCGACATCGGCCCCGCACTCTCGCCCATGGCCTATTTCGCGCAGTTCCACCTTGATGTGCCTGCGGTGGCGATGGTGACCGCCAGCCACAACCCCAATGGTTGGACCGGGGTGAAGATGGGCTTCGACCGGCCCCTGACCCATGGCCCGGACGAGATGGCGGAATTACGCGACATCGTGCTGGGCGGCCATGGCGTGGTGCGGCCGGGCGGCTCCTACGCCACCGTCGAGGGGGTCGAAGACGCCTATCTCGACGATTTGGCCGGCGATTTCCGCCTGTCGCGGCGCCTG
Organism: Paracoccaceae bacterium; assembly: GCA_007131465.1. Lineage (GTDB taxonomy): Bacteria > Pseudomonadota > Alphaproteobacteria > Rhodobacterales > Rhodobacteraceae > Roseinatronobacter. Next base: position 1,156 of record SLQN01000359.1, on the reverse strand, counting down.
CGCGTGGTCTGTGCCACCGGCAACGGCACCGCGGGGCGCTTTGCGCCGCGCCTGCTGGAGCGTATCGGGGCCGAGGTGATCCCCCTCCACACCGAGCTCGACTACACATTCCCCAATTACAACCCCAACCCCGAGGCGCTGGATATGCTGCACGACATGGCCGATGCCGTGCGCGCCCATGGCGCCGATCTGGCGCTGGGGTTCGACGGCGACGGCGACCGCTGCGGGGTGGTGGATGACGAGGGTGAGGAGATCTTTGCCGACAAGGTGGGTGTGCTGCTGGCGCGCGACTGGGCCGCGATCCACCCCGGCGCACGCTTCGTGGTGGATGTGAAATCCACCGGCCTCTATGCCGCCGATCCGGTGCTGGCCGAGCGCGGCGCTATCACCGAATACTGGAAGACCGGCCACAGCCACATGAAGCGGCGGGTGCGCGACACCGGGGCGCTGGCGGGGTTCGAGAAGTCCGGGCACTATTTCCTCGCGCCCCCCGTCGGCCGCGGGTACGACTGCGGGATGCGCGTGGCGGTGGAGATCTGCCGCATGCTGGACCGGCACGCCGGGCAATCGCTCTCGGACCTGCGCCGGGAGCTGCCGGTGACCTTCACCTCGCCCACCATGTCGCCCTTCTGCGCCGACGAGGAGAAATACGCCGTGCTGGAGCGGCTGGTGGACCGGCTGCAGGCAATGGCGGCGGCGGGCGGGGCCCTTGCAGGCCACGCCATCACCGGCATCGTCACGGTCAATGGCGCACGGGTGCAGCTGGACCATGGCGGCTGGGCACTGGTGCGCGCGTCCTCCAACACCCCCAACCTGGTGGTGGTCTGCGAAAGCCCCGACAGCCGCGAGGATCTGCGCGCGATCTTCACCGCGCTCGACGCGGTCATTCGCACCGAACCCGCCGTCGGGGCCTACGACCAGAGCCTGTGAGGCGTCTCCTCGCCTGCCTCCCCGGGGGCTGGGGCCACCGACAAGACCGGACCGGATAACAACCCTGCGTAAACACTTGTGGTCCACACCATAGGTGCCCCTCCAGGACAGCAGGCCGCCATGCTCGAAGTTACCACCGCTCGTGCCCAAGCCGATGCCGACCGGCTGGATGCCTATGACAGCATCCTGCACCGGATGCGGGGCTTCCTGTACCGCTGCCGAAACG
>SLQN01000381.1 GCA_007131465.1 Paracoccaceae bacterium | reverse complement strand
TTCGCCAGATCGATCCCGAGTGTGGTAATCTTGTCCATAGATGGCTCCCCTTGTTGGCTGTGTTCACAGCACCCAACATGGCACATTGCGATGCCGGAAGCGGGAGCCATCCACTCCATCAGTGGCGATCAACGCCTCACCGCTTCAAGCGCGACCTTCGCCTTGAACTCAGGCGTATGCGTCTTTCTCTGTGCCATTTCGGATCGTCTCTTCCGTCATGCGATCCACCTTAACAACTGGTCCAAATTTCCGCGACCACCTCTGGCCGCGACCCGCGTCAGAAAACCTTCATCATAGCTGACATTGGCCACTGACGGTGTCTGGCACACGGGACCCTTGTGTCAGACGGCGAACACGAGATGGCAGGCGCTGCCCGGCAGTCCCGCCGGGCGGGACATCTGCGTCGGCGTCGCGTGAGGCAGAGGTCTTTTTTCCGGATCACCCGCCTGCGGCGCAGTGTCCCCGACACCCCCATATGAAACCCCCCGCCAGATGGCGGGGGGTTTGTGTCTTGGCGCATGTCGCTCAATTCGCGCGGATGACGCGGGCGACTTCATCCAGCTGCAGGATCGCGCGCTTCAGATAGAAGCCCTGCAAATGCAGGTGATTGGCCAGAAAGCTGTTCGCGCCCGAGCTGTTGAGCACGATCAACGGTTTCTGCTGCGAGGCCTGCCGCAGACTGTCCAGCGCCTGTGCCCAGACGCGGGTCAGCCCTTGCTGGCGTATCGTCTCTTCGAAATCGCGGCCCAGTTCGCGCAAGAGCAGATAAGAGACATAGGCCATACCCTTGTTGAAATAGAAGATGTCATCCGAGACGAAATCAATGATGAAGCCATCCTGGCTGACATGATCGTCCACAAGTGCGGCCCGCGCGCCCAATTCGCTGGCCATCCGCTCGACTGTCAGGGCCAGAGCATCGGCCCGGGTCTCGAAGACTGCCATCCCGAGGGCCACACGCGTATTGAAGGACCGCAAGGCGCGGGCTGCGGCCTCATATTGCGTGTCAGCCGGCTGGATCGGCAAGACAGACTGGTCGAAGTCGAACATCCAGACATCTGTCGGGAATTGCAGCAAGCCAGTTGCGCGTTCCAGATCACTGTCAATGGCAGATGAGCCGCGCAACCGCCCGATCGTGGTTTCCATTTCCATCGTGAACCGGCTGATCGCGCGCATCATGCCACGCTGGAAATTGGGCATGTTGTCATGAAAGGCCGTCGGAAAGAAAATCGGGTCATTGGCCGTCCAGCGGTGCTCGACAGTTTCGCGCAGGATCAGGGCTTCGGCCATGTTCACAGCATGGCTGCCGCCGTCGATCGGGTTGGGTGGGGTAAAATCCAGATCCGCGTCGATCCGATGCATCAGATTGCCCAGCACTGCGAAATACAGCACGAAGCTTGCGGCCAGCAGGAAAAGGCTGCGCTTTGCGATGATGCGCGGTCTGGTGCCGAAGACAAGGCCCGGCAAAGTCGTTTTCGGTCGTTTTGCGGGCAGTTGCGGCCTGAGTATCAGGTCATTTGCCATATTACCCTCCTGTATCTTGTCAGTCATACGCCTCAGGCAGCAGTTTCATCCCGCCCGTGATATTTTTTGGATTTCTTTGGATGAAATCTGCAGCGGCTGCGTATGTGCTGCAAAAGCGCCGTAAAAGCGCCGTGACCTGTGGGAGGCCTCCGTGTCGTTGAAAACCGAACTTCATGCGCATATCGGCAGCCTGCGGCGCTATGCTCTGGTGCTGACGCGCGATGCTGTGGCGGCTGATGATCTGGTGCAGGAAACACTGGTCAAGGCGATCGCCCGGGCCGAGACATTCCAGCACGGGTCTGACCTGCGCCCCTGGTTGTTCCGGATTCTGCACAACACGCATATCAGCGGGCTGCGGCGCGAAAAGACCCGCAGCGAGGCCGCGTCGGACCTGCCCGAGCCCATTGCCCGCGACTGCCAGCACACGCAACTGGAACTCAAGCAGGTGCTCTCGGCGCTCGATCAATTGCCCGAAGCACAGCGCGCCCCGATCATCCTGATTGCCCTGAATGACATGAGCTATGCGGAAGCGGCCCGCGCGCTGGATGTGCCACTTGGCACATTCATGTCGCGCCTTGGCCGTGGCCGCGAAGCGCTCAGGCAGATTGTCCAGGGTGTGGGAAAGGGCAAATTGTCCGTGCTCAGACGCAAAGGAGACAGCGCATGACGTCCCCGGAACAGATTGATATCGCGCTTGATCCGGACCTGATGGCCTATGCTGACGGGTGTCTTGAGCCTGAAAAACGCGCCGCCGTCGAGGCGCGTCTGGCCCGTGATGCGGATGCGCGGGACGCTGTCGCGCAGTGGCGCCACATGACCAACCTGTTGCATGATTACGCACAAGGCGCCGATGCGCTGCCTGCCAATCTGAAACTTGCCGCACTGGAGCGCGAATTGGCCTCCGGACTCAAGAAACAGAAATGGCGCGCCGTCCTTCTGACCGGGACCTGGCGTCAGGCGGCGGCAGGTCTGGTTCTGTTTGTTGCAGGCTGGGGCGCGCATGCGGTCTACAGCACGGACAGCACTGGGTCTCAGATCGCGTCCTATCCGGATTTCGTGACCCCGACCCTTGCGGGCCATATGGCCTATAGTCTGGCAGCCGATACAGAGGCGACGCTTGCCGCAGGGGATATGACCGCCACGCTCGACTGGATGTCCGAGCGGATGCAGTACAAGATCGAAAGCCCGAAGCTGGAGCGCCTGGGGTATCAGGTGGAATCGGCGCGTCTGATGATGGCAGGGGCGCATCCTGTCGCCGTGTTCTATTACCGCGATCCCGAGGACAAGCGCGTCACTGTGTCGATCACGCCGAAAGGGGCGGGGCAACGGGCGCATGCGCTCCGGGTGGTCGATGTGAATGATTCTGTCATGGCCTATTGGAGCAGTGGCGATCTGCATTACACGATTGTCGCCAATGATACGCGTGGTGCGATCACAACACTGGCGGCTGCCGTCGAGTAACGCTGTCGCCGTCGC
>SLQN01000395.1 GCA_007131465.1 Paracoccaceae bacterium | reverse complement strand
CCATCGCGGCCTTGCGTTCCGGACCGATGCTGAATGTCTCTTTGAGATCTGGCGGTGTCTTCTCTCCGCGTGTGACAGCCAGGGCGGCATGACCCATCCCGATATAGCCCCTGATCACTTCGGGGCCGGGTTGCCGCACCTTCAGCTTTTCTGCCGTGGGCTGGCGGAAGAATGTCTTGGCGCTGTCATAAATAGCTGTGTTTACCTGTTCAGGGACCCCATGACCGGTGATGCACAGAAAGCCGATGTCGCGGCATACAGCATCGGTTTCATGTGCTACGTCTTGCCGGTCGTGTCTGTCGCCATGCAGAAAACGGCCAAGGTCGATGACGGGAACAGTGCTCATTGCGTTTTTCCTCCCTCAGAAGACGACCTGAATTAAGGATTGGTAGTGATGGTTGCTTGGGTCGTGTCTGATCAAACACGACACGCAGCCGCGGATTTCGGTCGGATTTGGTGGCGGTGCAGGGGCCATGCGCCGTAGCATTCGCAGGATCAACGGGAGAATGGACATGTATGATCTGGTTATTCGTGGCGGACGGGTGCTCACTGGGGCGGGCGAGTTCTTTGGCGATGTCGCAATCGATGGCGAAAAGATCAGTGCCCTTGGTCAAGGACTGGAAGGCCACAAGATTGTCGATGCCAAGGGGCATATTGTGCTGCCGGGCGCTATTGACGGGCACGTCCACATGCGGACGGAGCGTCCGAGTTTCTGCTATGATGATACATTCGAGACAGGCTCGGTCGCGGCTGCCTTTGGCGGCGTCACGACGATGATCGATCAGGTTCAGGCCGAGCCGGGCAAGAGCCTCGAATCCGAACTCGACACCCGCATGGCACTTGCAGACGGTCTGTCATCAGTAGACTTCGCCTTCCACATGAACATTCGGGAACCGCTTGAGACGCGCCTTGCCGAGATTGACCGGATCTTCACGCGCGGCATCACCAGCTTCAAATGGTTCATGGCGATTCCGGGCTGGAGCGTTCCCGATGACTTCTTGCTGCGCGGAATGTTCGAAGTGGCGAAGCGTGGGGGCTTGTCGGTCATTCATGCCGAGAATCAGGGGGTCATATCTGAAATGCGCCGCCGCGCTGCCGCGGCGGGGGAACGTCGCATGGAGCAGTTCACCCGAAGCTACCCCGCTTCTGCCGAAGCTGCGGCGATTGCACTGGCAGTGGCCATGACCGAAGTTGCGGGCGGGCGCAGCCTGATCTTTCACAACACCTGCACGGAAGGTGTCGCTGCAATTCGGGCGGGTAAGGAAAGGGGCGTCCGGATACATGGAGAAGCCTGCCTTGGCTGGCTGACGCATACCGACGATGTGTATCGCGGCGATCAGGTTGCAGCATTGCCATTCCTGGTCACACCGCCCATCCGCGACGCAGGGCATCAGGCATCGCTCTGGCGCGGGTTGAACCTTGGTGATCTGGATATCGTCTCGACGGATCATGCCGCAATGCGCCTGCTGTCCGAAGCGAAGGCCCGCGCCCTCGCGTCGGAAGGGTTCGGGCTGGATGTCGATGCGCCGCCCGAAACCTCGCTTATGTTGCGTGATGCCGATGGCAACAGGTTGATGCCTGCGCTGCCGCCAGGCGGTCTGGAAACCCGGTTGCCGCTGGTCTATTCCGAAGGTGTCTTGCGGGGCCGCATCAGTCTTGAGCGCTGGGTCGAAACCTGTTGCACCGCACCAGCAGAAATTTTTGGCCTGTCGGAAAAAGGCAAGCTGCTGCCGGGATTCGATGCAGATATCGTCATTTTCGATCCCGAAGCGCGGCACCGCTACAGCGTAGAGCGACTGCATTCAAACACCGATTACTCGGTCTGGGACGGCTGGGAGGTTCAGGGCCGTGTAGAGAAGACCTTTTTGAGAGGACAATTGCTCGTGGATGGCGACAGGTTTGTGGGGCAGGCCGCAGAAGGGCGCTTCGTCCCTCGGCACCCAGCCATGTAATCAGTCTGGTCGCGGCGTGTCTTCGGCGGACGTGGCGCGAATGGCAATCACGGGCTCCATCGCTGCGAACTCTTCGGCGGGCAGATGGCACTTGATCTCATGTTTGCCATCAAAAGCGATCTGTGGCGGAATATCGGTCTCGCAGATGGGCCTGCCCGCGGCCTCATGCGCTACCAACTTGCGCGGACAGCGCGTCTGGAACGGACACCCTTTCGGGGGGTTTTCTGCCGAGGGCATTTCGCCCTCCAGCACAATCCGTCTTTGCTGAATCCGGATGTCTGCAATCGGCACGGCGGACAAGAGTGCTTCCGTGTAGGGGTGGTAGGGCGGCGCGAACACATCGGCTGTGCGCCCCTGCTCGACAACATGGCCAAGATACATGACCACCACCCAGTCCGCGAGATAGCGTACCAGTCCCAGGTCATGGCTGATGAACAGCATTGTCGTGCGGTGCTCTTTCTGGATGCGCATCAGCAGGTCTGTCACCGCCGCCTGTACAGACGCGTCAAGCGCAGAGACAGGTTCATCGGCAACAACAAGCTGTGGGCTGCCCGCGAAGGCGCGTGCGATGGCAACGCGCTGTTTCTGTCCGCCAGACAGCTGCCGCGGCAGTCTGGACGCGAAGTCACGCGGCAATTTTACTGAATCAAAGATCTCGCCCAGTTTCTCCCGGCGTTCCGCTCTGTCCTTGCCGATTTTGAATTTCCGTAGCACCCGCATGAGTTGCGCGCCCACAGTCCGGCTGGGGTTAAGCGTGTCAAAGGGGTTCTGAAAGATCATCTGAATGTTGCGCACCACTTCGGGGTCGCGGTCGCGCACATTGATGTTGCTGATATCAGTATTTCCGAACAGGATCGTGCCGTCAGTGGCTGATTCCAGCCCGGTGATGACCTTTGCCAGAGTGGACTTTCCACATCCCGATTCACCAACAATGGCGATTGTCTCTGCTTCATGCGAGCGGAAGGTGACCGTCTCATTCGCCTTCACGACCTCACCACCACCCGAAAAAATACCACCGGGGCGGGTGTAGTACTTCCGCAGCCCTTCAACCT
>SLQN01000070.1 GCA_007131465.1 Paracoccaceae bacterium | reverse complement strand
CATGCCGTCCAGCCAATGCGCAAGCGCCGGGCTGCGACGGTCATCCGCATCCTCTTCCGACAGGAAGATCGCTGTCTCGGGCAGGGGCAGGTCGCGGAACACCGGGTCCCAGTCCGCGCGCGGCAGGGCAGAGGGGTAGGACCAGTTGGCCGTCGCGATCATGGTCTGAAACTCCGGTGACAGGACATAGGCCATGAAGTCGCGCGCCAGATCCGGCTGCGCCGCGCCGTCCAGCACGCCTGCGGCCTCGGCGATGAAGTAATGCCCTTCCTCGAAGATGGCGGCGGCGATGCTGTCATCCTCTTCGGCGATGATGTGATAGGCAGGCGATGTGGTGTAGCTCAGCACCATGTCGGCCTCGCCATCGGTGAACATGCCGTAGGCTTCGGACCAGCCGGCGGTCACCGTCACTGTCTTGGCGGCAAGGTTTTCCCAGATGCGCTTCGCGTCATTGCCATAAAGCTGATCAACCCAGAGCAGAAGCGCCAGCCCCGCCCCGGACGACCGCGGGTCCTGCCAGATCAGCGAGATATCCTCGCGCGAGATCAATTCGGCAAAACTGGCGGGTGGGGTGTCCATCCGGTCTCGGTTATAGACGAAGGCGGCATAGGACCAGTTGAACGGCACGAACGTATCGTCGGCCCAGTCCACCGGCACTGTCAGTGGCGCAAGGTCCTGCCCGTGCGGGGCGAACAGGCCCGATTGCCGGGCGCGCAACAATTCATCCGTACCCAACCCGATCACGGCATCAGCCTCCAACCGCGCCCCTTCCAGCATCAGGCGGGGCAGCACGTCGCCAGTGCGGAATTCCAGCGTGCAGCCGCATTGCGCCTCGAAGCCCTCCTTGATGGCAGGCCCCGGCCCCCAGCTTGACCCGAAGTAATCAGGCGCGAGGACGACCAGCGTATCGGCTTGGGCCCCGCTGGTGAGTGCCAGTGCTGCCACTGCCGCGAAAAGGGGGTGGTTCATTTGCTTCTCTCCATTTTTCACGACGGGCGGATTGAAGCGGGGTTTCTGGCCCGGACCTTCCCTCCGCCGGTCCTAACCGGTTCAGGTTCAACGGGTTCGCGGCCTGGCCCGCATCTCAGCCCATGTCAGAGCACCCCGAGGTACAGGCTAAATAGTCCAGCACAGCAGACAGGACAAGCCCAGTTGCTTTCATGAACTTCTCGACATGCGGTAGGCGTACTCAGGGATGTCGCTACATGTTGCTTAATCGCCTTCCAGACTTCATTCGTGAGAATTACGAGGTGCATGAGTGGAAGCACGCAAGCGCGATTCTGATTTCCGATTTTCCAGAGGAATGGGACGATATTGTCTCAGTTCTGACTGCATTTCGATTGCGCAGAAGCTGGATCTCCACGGGCGGTGGCCGAAAAAGCCAGATTTCAGAGTTTATTGACACATTTCTGTACGAACGCGGCTGGGTAGAAAAGAAGTTTGAAACAGGTGTCATGATCGACGGAGCGCGACTGGATTCGCCCACCCATCAGATCGATTGTTTCAAGAACAAGGTTGCGCTGGAGATCGAATGGAACAACAAGGATCCGTTTTTCGACCGCGACCTGAACAATTTTCGCCTGCTTTTCGATCTGCGCGCGGTGAGTGTCGGGGTTATCATTACGCGCTGCGATGACTTGCAAGGAATTTTTAAGGACATTGGGCGAGGACCCTCCTATGGCGCTTCGACGACGCATATGGGAAAGCTGCTGCCAAAGATCGAAGGCGGCGGCGCCGCAGGGTGCCCGCTTCTTGTATTCGGAATCAGGCCCAGACTGTATGTTGAGGATGACGCATGAACCGTGCCGCAGATGACCTTCTTACAGACCTCGGTGGGCAGAAGTTCCAGACCATCCTCGCGGATCCTCCTTGGCAGTTCCAGAACCGCACTGGCAAGATGGCCCCGGAACACAAGCGTCTGTCGCGCTACCCGACGCTCTCGCTGGACGAAATTTGCGACATGCCAGTGGAGGCACTGGCGGACACACCAGCGCATCTTTACCTCTGGGTGCCGAATGCGCTGTTGCCTGAGGGCCTGAAGGTAATGGAGCACTGGGGGTTTGCGTATAAAAGCAATCTGATCTGGTACAAAATCCGAAAGGATGGTGGCCCTGACAGGCGTGGTGTCGGGTTTTATTTTCGGAATGTGACAGAAGTCCTGCTGTTCGGCGTGCGCGGCAAGAATGCCAGAACGCTTGCACCGGGGCGCAGCCAGGAAAATATCCTTGTCACCCAGAAAAGAGAGCATAGCCGCAAGCCCGATGAACAATATGACCTGATCGAGCAGTGCAGTTTCGGGCGGCGGCTGGAGCTTTTCGCCCGTGGTCCACGCGAAGGCTGGACTGTCTGGGGTAACCAGTCGGAAGAGTACACGCCGACATGGGACACCTATTCCAATCATTCGCAAAGCAAGGTAGTCCCGTTGCGTGCAACCAAGGGATAACGCGCGCGCATGAGTTACAACACCTTCGGCCATCTGTTTCGCGTGACGACATGGGGCGAGAGCCACGGGCCTGGCTTGGGCGCGACCGTCGATGGCTGCCCGCCGGGCGTCGCGCTGGAAGCGGCGATGATCCAGACTTGGCTGGACAAGCGCAAACCAGGGCAGAGCCGCCATACCACCCAGCGGCGCGAACCCGATGAAGTGGAGATCCTCTCGGGGGTGCATGAAGGGCGCACGACCGGCACGCCGATCCAGTTGATGATCCGCAACATGGACCAGCGGTCGAAGGATTACGGGAATATCGCGGACACCTTCCGCCCCGGCCATGCCGATATCACCTATTTCCAGAAATACGGCCTGCGCGATCCGCGCGGCGGCGGTCGGTCCTCGGCGCGGGAAACTGCCGCGCGTGTCGCAGCAGGCGGGGTGGCGCGGCAGGTGCTGACAGCCCTTGTGCCCGACCTGTCCATCATCGGCTATATGGTGCAGATGGGGCCGCACCGGATCGACCGCGCGCGGTTCGATCCTGCGGAGGTTGCGCGCAACCCGTTCTGGGTTCCTGATG
>SLQN01000351.1 GCA_007131465.1 Paracoccaceae bacterium | reverse complement strand
CGAACTGGAATGCTTGCTGGACTGCGCAGCCGGGTTGGCGGATCACGACAGCCTGCTTTTCGTCATCGCCGGGGAAGGGTGGAAAAAGAAGACACTGCAAGAGCGGATCGCAGTCGAAGGCCTGAAGAATGTGCGCCTGTTGTCCAAACTGCCTGCTCCGGCCTTCACATCGCTTCTGCGTCATTCCCGGATCGGAGTAGTTACGCAAAGCGCGCGCACGGCTGATATCTGCATCCCCAGCAAGACCTTCAATCTTCTTGCATCCGGTCTTCCTATTCTGGGGATTGGCCAGCCCGACTCCGATTTCGGGATCCTGATAAACGGTTCAGCTTCGGGTCGTGTGTTTTTGCCAGAGCAGACCTCTGAGATGATACAGTTTATCTCTGCGTGCTGGAATGACGATAGCGCCATGCAGCAACTCAGGCAGAACTCTCAGGAGACTGCTCATACCTTCACCAAGCAAAATGCGGCTGTAATGATTGATCAGTTCGTAAACCTCGAAAAGTCTGCTTTGGATCAGACAGAGAGACCTGTGACCGATTGACCTTCATTTGCATCCTGAAAGCAGTATTGACATGACAAAACGCGCCCTCATCACCGGCATCACTGGCCAGGACGGCAGCTATCTGGCGGAATTGCTGCTGGACAAGGGGTATGAGGTCCATGGCATCAAGCGCCGCGCCTCGCTGTTCAACACTCAGCGGATCGATCACATCTATCAGGATCCACACAGCAATCATCAGCGGCTGAAACTGCATTATGGCGATCTGACCGACAGTTCCAACCTCACCCGTATCCTGAGCGAGGTGAAGCCGGATGAAGTGTATCACCTTGGTGCGCAAAGCCATGTCGCCGTCAGTTTCGAGGCCCCCGAATACACGGCCGATGTCGATGCAATCGGAACGCTGCGTTTGCTGGAGGCGATCCGTTTTCTCGGTCTGGAACAGTCGACGCGTTTCTACCAGGCGTCCACGTCGGAACTTTTCGGCCTTGTTCAGGAAATCCCCCAGACCGAGACGACGCCCTTCCACCCGCGGTCGCCTTACGCTGTGGCAAAGATGTATGCCTACTGGATCACCGTCAACTATCGCGAGGCTTACGGGATGTATGCCTGCAATGGCATTCTGTTCAACCACGAAAGCCCGCGGCGGGGCGAGACTTTCGTGACCCGCAAGATAACACGCGGTCTTGCGAATATCGCGCAGGGGTTGGAAGATTGCCTTTACATGGGAAATATTGACGCGCTGCGCGACTGGGGCCATGCGAAGGACTATGTGCGCATGCAGTGGATGATGCTGCAGCAGGATGCGCCGGATGATTTCGTGATCGCTACCGGCAAGCAATATTCGGTGCGCGACTTCATCACCTGGTCGGCGGCGGAACTCGGGATCACGCTGGCATTTTCGGGAACGGGCGTGAACGAGACAGCGAAAGTCGCCAGTGTCGCAGGGGATAAGGCCCCTGCCGTCCGACCGGGCGACGTGGTCATGCGGATCGACCCGCGCTATTTCCGCCCGGCTGAAGTGGAAACGCTACTGGGGGATCCGGCCAAGGCCAAGGCCAGGCTCGGCTGGGAGCCCGAAATCACGGCACAGGAAATGTGCGCCGAGATGGTTGCCGAGGATCTGCGGATCGCGCGTCGGCACGCGCTTTTGAAAGAGCATGGAATGGACCTGCCAGTCTCTTTTGAAGGGTAGCGTGATGACAAAGATCTATGTGGCTGGACATCGCGGCATGGTGGGCAGCGCGATCCTGCGCAAGCTCGAAGCGCGTCATGCGGTGGGTGAGGATGTCACCCTCATTACCGCCACCCGTTCAGAGCTTGATCTTACCGATCAGGCCGCAGTTCGGGAGTTCATGCTGGCAGAATGTCCCGATGTGGTGATACTTGCCGCAGCCCGGGTCGGGGGCATTCATGCGAACAACACCTATCCGGCAGATTTCATTTACGAAAACCTGATGATCGAATGCAACGTGATCCATCAGGCCTATGCGGTCGGCGTGAAAAGACTGCTGCAACTCGGCTCGTCCTGCATTTACCCGAAAGCTGCGCCACAGCCGATGCGCGAGGATGCCCTTCTGACCGGTCCGCTGGAACCCACAAATGAACCTTATGCTATCGCCAAGATTGCAGGCATCAAGCTGTGCGAAAGCTATAACCGTCAGCATGGCACCGATTTCCGCTCGGTCATGCCAACGAACCTTTACGGGCCGGGCGACAATTTCCATCCCGAGAATTCCCATGTCCTGCCTGCCCTGATCCGCCGCTTCCATGAGGCAGTGCACGAGGATCGAGAGGAGGTCATTATCTGGGGCTCGGGCAGGCCCATGCGCGAATTTCTGCATGTCGATGACATGGCTGAGGCATCGCTCTTTGTTCTGGATCTCGACAAGCTGGCCTATGATGCCAATACCGAACCGATGCTGAGCCATATAAATGTCGGCACCGGCGAAGATATCAGCATTCTGCAACTGGCGCAGATGGTGGCGCGCGTGACCGGTTATTCGGGCCGCATCGTCACTGACCCGGACAAGCCCGACGGTACGTTGCGAAAGCTGATGGATGTAAACCGGTTGGCCGGGATGGGGTGGCGGGCTTCCATCAGTCTGGAACAAGGCGTCACCGAAACCTATCGGTGGTTTCTGGACCATCAGGGCGATTTCCGGAACTGATCTGTCGGGTTGGTGCGGGCGGGTGTTGGTTTCCCTATGGGGTGCGCAGTTGTTTCGGAAGGAGTCGACCAGAAGCAGTTACTGGTGGTCGCCGACCTTGATGATGCGGATACTGTGTAGCGAAAATAACAAGCTTGACGCCAACAATTCACCAGCGGCCATAATAAAACGAGTGACTACAACGGCCCCGAAAATCGCGCGGCACATGGAACTAAGCCATTGAGTTTTCCGGGGCCGCGCAGCGAAACCCGCCAGAATCCAGATCAGAGGCGTCGAACTTCAATGCATGCCCCAGAAAACTGCATGTCATCCGCACAGGGCGGCCCGGGTCGATTCAGGCTGG
>SLQN01000577.1 GCA_007131465.1 Paracoccaceae bacterium | reverse complement strand
CTGCAGCAGATACGTCCGGTTGCCGTGCAGCACCCCCGGCCGCCCGCCGGTCAGGCTGGCACAATGCTCCATCCGGTCATCCACGCCGCGCCCGCCCGCTTCCACGCCGATGATCGCGACCTCCTTGTCGTCCAGAAACGGGTAGAACAGCCCCATCGCATTGGACCCGCCCCCGATCGCGGCAATGATCGTGTCCGGCAGACGGCCTTCGCGGTCCAGGATCTGTTCGCGCGCTTCCTTGCCGATGATCGACTGAAAGTCGCGCACCATCGCCGGATAGGGGTGCGGCCCGGCCACAGTGCCGATGCAGTAGAACGTGTCGCGCACATTCGTCACCCAGTCGCGCAAAGCGTCATTCATCGCGTCCTTGAGCGTGCCCCGGCCCGAGCGAACCGGCACCACCTCTGCCCCCAGAAGCTTCATGCGGAACACATTGGGGGCCTGTCGTTCGACATCATGCGCGCCCATGTAGACGATGCATTTCAGCCCGAAGCGCGCGCAGACCGTGGCCGTCGCCACCCCATGCTGACCCGCGCCAGTTTCGGCGATGATACGGGTCTTGCCCATACGCATCGCAAGCAGGATCTGGCCAAGCACATTGTTGATCTTGTGCGCGCCGGTATGGTTCAACTCATCGCGCTTGAGGTAAATCTTTGCGCCGCCGCAATGTTGTGTCAGGCGTTCGGCGAAATACAAGGGCGAGGGGCGGCCCACATAATGCGTCCACAGATCATCCATCTGCGCCCAGAAACTTTCATCAGTCTTGGCGCGTTCATATTCGGCTTCCAGTTCAAGGATCAGAGGCATCAGCGTCTCGGACACGAACCGCCCGCCATAGATGCCGAACCGCCCCTGTTCATCCGGGCCTGTCATGAAGGAATTGATCAGATCGTCGGGCATCGGGTGTCCTTTTACGTTGGTCAGAATGTGTCGTAGCGCCCGAAAGGCCCTCAGACAAGGGGCTCAGCGTTCGAGGATCAACCGGTCGCCTTCGATCGAGATGCGCGCATAGCGGCGCAGATAGCCCATGCCAAGAAGCGAGACATCAAGCTCCCCTTCATTCACATATGCCGAAACATCCCTGTCGCGGATGACAAGGTCTTCATGGGCCAGCACGACCTCGTCCAGTGTCACGCGCGCGAGGCCCACAATCCCGTTCGCCGTGCGCGCACGGCCCAGATAGGCCAGCGACCGCGGGTCGAACCCCACGCGCGCTGCGTCATCCTGCGACAGCACAAGGTCGGACGCGCCTGTGTCGATGATGAAATCGACCGGCGTGCCATTTACCTCAAGCCCCAGGTGGAAATGCCCGTTGCGCCCGGCGCGCAGGACAACCGCACCCTCGCCCGACACGGCGATGCTATCTTCGCGCGTGATGTCCTGCCACAGACCATAACCCGCAGCCACACCCACGAAGATCAGCCCCCAGAGCAACAATTGGCGCAGGCTCTGGCCGATGCCCTGTGTCCGCGCCATCAAGAAATAGCTGACAAGCACGGTCCCCCAGACGCCGAGGTATACCAGCCGCATGACCTGATCTGAATCCATCGACCCCTCGTCGTTACTTGATCTGATATGTGGTGCGGCCAGCACGAAATATCATAGGGTATCACGTCTCTGTGACATCATGATCGTAAATCCAGGCAAATTTCCGCAATGGCGCATCCGGGGCGATGCGCCCGGCCAAACGCAGCGCCAGATGCGCGGCCTGTGCGAGGGGCGCGCGCAGATGATAGTTGCGCGCATTGCGGTTCGCAGCCGCAACGACCCGTACGACCCGCGCGCGCCGCGCCTGCTGATAGGCAGCCAGCGCTGTGGTAATGTCTGCCGCGCGGCCCAGTTCGCGGGCCAGCACATAGGCGTCTTCCAGCGCCAGATTCGCACCCTGTGCCATGAATGGCAGCGTCGGATGCGCGGCATCGCCAAGAATCGCGGCATGGCCTTTGTGCCAGTTTTGCGCCACTTCGTGCCGAAACAGCCCCCAGAGCCATGGCTGCTCCACCTGCGCCAGCCAGCCCGCAACCGGGCCGCCGAAGCCCGCGAAGGCTGCGCGCAGATGGGCCGGGTTGTCGGGATGGTTCCAGCCTTCCTGCGCCCATTGCGCGCGTTCCTCGACGGCGACAAGGTTGCGCATCCGGCCCCCGTGCAAGGGATAGCTGACAAGATGGCGCCCCGGCCCCATGAAGACCTCTGCCTCTGGGGGGGCGTCCGCCTCGCAGGGGATAAGCGCGCGCCACGCCACCTGCCCCGTGAAGAAGGGCGGGCGCGCCCGATTGAGCGCGGGACGGAACACCGAATGCAGCCCGTCCGCGCCCAGAATGAGGTCGGCCAAAAGCGTTTCGCCCCCAGCCAGAGTGACCGAAGGGCGCGGCCCAAAGGGGCTGACTTGGGTGATTCGTGCAACAAAGCGCGTCATCACGCCTTTGCAGGCCGTTTCCAGCACGCGGACCAGATTGGCGCGATGGATCAGATGAAAGCCCGGCCCATCCTGCGGCAGCTTCAGGCGCAGCACTTCTGCCCCGCCCCGCCCGTCGCGAAGGACAACGCCGGTGCTGCGGAGCGCCGCTTGCGCCAGCGCCTGCCCCTGCCCCAATGCCGCAATCACGCGCGCGCCGTTCGGGCTGATCTGGACCCCGGCTCCGACCTCCAGAAACCCGCCCGCCTGTTCCAGCACGCTCACTTTTGCGCCGCGCTGGGCAAGTGCCGCCGCCACAGCAAGCCCGGCCACCCCGCCGCCGACAACCAGAACTTCAAGCCCGGATAGCTGCATTCATCCACTGGAAACGAACTCACCGGGCCGCGTGATGCGCCCGGTGATGGTGGTTCACGCTGGCATTAAGCCGGGTATCAATCGTCGCGGTGGACACGCTCGTTGCGTTCATGCGCTTCCTGCGCCTGCAAGGTCATCGTGGCGATGGGCCGCGCATCCAGACGTTTCAGCGAAATCCGTTCGCCGGTCGCTTCGCAGTAGCCGAATTCACCGTTTTCGATCCGGCGCAGGGCAGCGTCAATCTTGGAGATCAGCTTGCGCTGGCGGTCACGGGTGCGCAGTTCAAGGGCGCGGTCGGTTTCTTCTGACGCGCGGTCGGCGACATCAGGAATGTTGCGGCTTGAATTGGCCAGTTCCGCAAGCGTTTCCTGGCTGCCCTTGAGAATATCTTCCTTCCAGACAATCAGCTTGCGTCGAAAATACTCCACCTGGCGTTCGTTCATGAACGGTTCGTCTTCGGCTGGTCGATAATCTTCCGGAAGGAAAACCTCTGGTTTCATGCCCCGCTCCTTTGTGTTGGCCAGGTCATAAGTGTTGAGGCTGTTCATGCTGAGTCACCCATATACCGCGCCTGTGGGGGCCGAATAACGGATGCTCCGAAGATTGTCACGCCTTTTCCCGCCTTTGCGACATGGTTGCCGCTGTCGGCTTGCCGCGCCTGCATGGGCAGGCTAAGTTGCGCTGAAGATTGGCTATCTCCGGGCAGATTTCTGTCCGTGGACTTCCGGTGCAGGAGATATGATGCGATTCACCTCGACCCGGCGCTACATCGCCAGCGATGATCTGCAAGTGGCCGTCAATGCGGCTGTCACCCTGCAGCGGCCCCTTCTGGTGAAGGGAGAGCCGGGGACCGGCAAGACCGAGCTTGCGATGCAGGTTGCCGCCGCGCTGGACCTGCCGATTCTGGAATGGTCGATCAAGTCCACCACCCGGGCGCAGCAGGGTCTTTATGAATACGACGCCGTGTCGCGGCTGCGCGACAGCCAGTTGGGCGATGCGCGGGTGGGCGATGTGCGCAATTACATCCGTAAGGGCAAGCTCTGGCAGGCATTCGAGGCCGATGGCCGCGTCGTGCTGCTGATCGACGAGATCGACAAGGCTGATATCGAGTTTCCCAATGACCTGCTGCAGGAATTGGACAAGATGGAATTCTTTGTCTACGAGACAGGAGAAACAATCCGCGCCCGTCACAGGCCGATCGTCATCATCACCTCGAACAACGAAAAAGACCTGCCCGACGCCTTCCTGCGGCGCTGTTTCTTTCATTACATCCGATTTCCCGACCCCGACACCCTGCGCGCCATCGTCGCGGTGCATTTTCCCGACATCAAGCCCGCGCTTCTGACAGCCGCGCTGACCCAGTTCTACGAGGTCCGCGAGATGCCGGGGCTGAAAAAGAAACCCTCGACCTCGGAAGTGCTGGACTGGCTGAAACTGCTGCTGGCCGAAGACCTGTCGCCCGAAGACCTGCGGCGCGAGGGGCCAAATGCCCTGCCGAAACTGCATGGCGCGCTTCTGAAGAACGAACAGGATGTGCATCTGTTCGAACGGCTGGCCTTCATGGCACGGCGCGAAACCCGTTCCGGGGCCCGCGATGACCGTTGAAATCCGCACGATCCGACCTGCGGACAAGACCCGCTGGTCTGACCTTTGGCGGGCCTATCTGGCCTTTTACGACACGTCGCGGCCCGCATCTGTCTTTGACGCAACTTTCGCGGCTTTCTTCACGGATGACCCCCATGCCCCGCGCTGCCTTGTGGCCGAACATGACGGACGGATCGTCGGCATCGTACATTATCTGTTTCACGCCCATTGCTGGACACCTGCCGGGGTCTGCTATCTGCAAGACCTGTTCACCGATCAGACCGCGCGCGGTCAGGGGGTCGCGCGCGCGCTCATCGGGGCCGTCTATGCCGCCGCCGATGCGCGCGGTGTGCCGGATGTCTACTGGTTGACACAGGACTTCAACGCCACCGCCCGCACGCTTTATGACAAGGTCGGGCAGGTGACGCCATTCCTCAAATACAGGCGGGTGACATGATACGACTGATGGTGCTTGGCGCGGCGCTCGTGGGGCTTGCGGCCTGCGCGGGCCCGCCCCCCGTCCCCACGACCCGGCAGGTTCCGCTTGATGTGCAGACGCGTGCGATCAGTTCTGCTGCGCTGTTCGGTGCGCCGCGCCCCTACGCCCCCGAACGCAGCAATGCCCAGATCGCGCAGGATATTCTCGAACTGGGGTTTCGCTTGGAATCGGGGCGCGAAATCCCGCACTTCTCGCGCTTCGAGGGGCCGGTTGCCCTGCGGCTTGCAGGCGCGATCCCGCCGCTTGGCACAGTGGAAATCGACCGTCTTGTCGTGCGTCTGAGGTCCGAGGCCGGGCTTGATATCCGGCGCGTCAGCGACGCCCCTGCTCAGATTGTCGTCGAATTCGTCCCGCGCGCCGAAATGCGGAGGCTTGTGCCGGACGCATCGTGTTTCGTACTGCCGAACATGTCCAGCTGGGACGAATTTCGCGCGGATCCCCGGGCGCGAAGGCTGGACTGGACACAGGTGGTCACGCGCGAAAAGGCGCTGGTGATCGCGCCTGCGGATACCACAGTGCAGGAAATGCGCGATTGTCTGCAAGAAGAGGTCGGTCAGGCGCTCGGTCCGCTGAACGACCTTTATCGCATTGGCGAGACCGTGTTCAATGACGACAACTTCCAGACGGCGCTGACAGGCTATGACATGCTGATCCTGCGCGTGTGGAATCACCCGTCGCTGCGCCCCGGCATGCCCCGCAGCGAAGTCGCCGAACGGCTGCCCACCCTTCTGGCGCAACTGAACCCGCGGGGCGGCCGTGCGGCCGCCAATCTGCCGCTGGACCCGGTCCCGACACCGGCGGCCTGGACTACGGCTATCGAAGGATCGCTGGGGGCTGCGAACCGCCGCCAGAGCTTTGCGCGCGCGCAGACAGCACTGCGCATCGCGCTTGCCGAAGGCTGGCAGGACGAGCGGCTGGCCTTCAGCCTGTTTCTGGCAGCACGCTTCGCGCCGCCGGGCGAAGGCACGCGCGCCATCGAGGCGCTGGCAAGTGCTGCGGCCATTTACGGCGCGCGCCCAGGCGGGGCCGTGCCGCGCGCCCATGTCGACCTGCATCTGGCCGCACAGGCGCTGGCCGCCGGGCAGCATGATCTGGTGCTGCGCCTGACTGAATCCGCAATCACGCCTGCGCGGCGCAGTGAAAATGGCGCACTTCTGTCGTCGCTGATGCTGATGCGCGCCGAGGCCTTGCAACGCACCGGACGCGCGGGCATGGCCGAACAGCTCCGGCGCGATGCTGTGCCCTATGCGATCTTCGGCTTCGGGTCGCGCCGGGCCGCCGAGAACAGGCGCGATGAGATTGCCGCGCTGATCGAACAATAAGTCAGGAAAGACATAACGATGATCGTAATTCTTGGAATCGTTGCAGGCGCGGTCTCGGGCGTGCGCTCGGCGCGGGCCCGCGAGGGCAACCGCAAGGATCTCGCCCAGTATGGCGCAGTCGGTGCGATCCTTGGCGGGCTTATCGGGCTGTTCGTGACCATCGGCGTCGAAAGGATGTTCTGAGCGGATGTTTCTGCCCTTCTTCCAGTCCTTGCGTGATCATGCCGTGCCTGTATCGCTGCGCGAATATCTGGTGTTTCTGGAAGGGGTGCAGGCCGGTCTGGTGACCTATGATATCGAAGGGTTCTACTTTTTTGCCCGCGCGGCGATGGTCAAGGACGAGCGTCACCTTGACCGGTTCGACCGTGCATTTTCACACAGTTTCAAGGGGATGGAAGCGATTTCTCTGGCTCAGGTTCTGGACGCCGTCGATCTGCCGCGCGGCTGGCTTGAGAAGATGGCGGAAAAGCACCTGAGCGCGGAAGATCGCGCCGCAATCAAGGCGCTGGGCGGGTTCGAGGCGCTGATGGAGACCTTGCGGCAGCGTCTGGAAGAGCAAAAGGACCGCCATCAGGGCGGCAGCAAATGGATCGGCACGGCCGGAACCTCGCCTTTCGGGGCCTATGGCTACAATCCCGAAGGGGTGCGCATCGGGCAGGATGCGTCGCGCCATCGGCGTGCGGTCAAGGTCTGGGACAAGCGCGAATTCCGCAACCTGGACGACAGCGCGGAACTTGGCACGCGAAACATCAAGATCGCGCTGAAACGGCTGCGAAAATGGGCGCGCGACGGGGCTGCGGAGGAACTGGATCTTGATGGCACGATCCGCGCGAGCGCCGAGCAGGGCTGGCTGGATGTGCGCACGCGGCCAGAGCGAAGAAACGCTGTCAAGGTGCTGCTTTTGCTGGATATCGGCGGGTCAATGGATGACCATGTCCGCGCTGTGGAAGACCTGTTCAGCGCCGCGCGGGCCGAGTTCAAGCATCTTGAGCATTTCTACTTTCACAACTGCCTGTATGAATTCGTCTGGCGCGACAATGCACGGCGCTGGACCGAACGCCTGCCGACATGGGACCTGCTGCGCAGCTATGGCAGCGACTGGAAATGCATCTTTGTGGGCGACGCGGCCATGTCCCCTTATGAAATCATCTGGCCCGGTGGGGCGAACGAGCATTGGAACGAGGAGGCGGGCGAGGTCTGGCTGAAGCGCGCCCGCGCGCAATGGCCCGACCATTTGTGGATCAACCCGACCCCGCAGACATATTGGCGCCACACCCAGTCCATCCAGATGATCCAGACCCTGTTCGAAGGGCGCATGGTTTCCATGACGCTGGAGGGTTTGTCGCGCGGAATCAAGGAATTGGGGCGCTAGAGAGCCACAAACCGCGCGCAACCACCACATAAACAAGCGAGAAAATGCCGACCGGTTTGCAATGCCCGCCGCGAGCTTCTAGGTGCAATGACAGGCGCGCCGGACAGCGGTTCGGCGCGCGCAACACACAGGAGAGACTGATGAAACTGAACCGCCTATTGAGCACCACCCTGCTTGCCACCGCGATGGCGATGACGCCCGTACTTGGCACTGTCAGCGCGCAGGACCAGATGGAGGGCGCAGCAATCGTATCTCAGGACGGCAAGATTGACGCATTCATCGTCGCGGCGCTGGCCGTTTCGGAAACCCGCCAGCGCTTCATCGCGCAGCTTGAAGCCGAAACCGATGAAGCCGCGCAGATGCAGATCGTGCAGGAGGCGGATGAAGCCATTCTGGAAGTCGTGGATGCATCGCCCGACATCACGATCGACGAATACATCGCCATCGGCGAGGCGGCTGCCGCGGATCCCGAACTAGCAGCCCTGATCGATGCCCGCTTTGTCGAGGCCCATGCCGACTAAGCCTTCGCCTCACACACTGCCGGGGCGCATCTGCGCCCCGGCATCTTTTCTCAGTGCTCGATGGTCACCCGCGCCATCCGGTCCGGTTCACCCACGATCGCCCCGTTTCCGCCCGTTCCGCGCTTGAGCGAGTCCAGAACCTCGTAACCGTCGATCATCTGGCCCAGCACTGTATATTGCCCATTCAGATGCGGCGCAGGAGCGAACATGAGGAAGAATTGACTATTCGCACTGTTGGGATTTTGCGACCGCGCCATACCCATCACGCCGCGCTCGAACGGTTGGGCGCTGAACTCCGCTTGCAAATCCGGCAGGTCCGACCCGCCCGTGCCCCAGGCGCGGGGGTTGCCATCCGGGCCACCATTGGCAACATCGCCGGTCTGCGCCATGAACCCCTCGATCACGCGATGAAAGGCCACCCCGTCATAGTCGCCGCGTTCGGCAAGGGTCACGATGCGTTCCACATGCGCCGGCGCAAGATCATCGCGCAGCGCAATGCGGATCTCGCCATTGGCAGACCCCTCCACCTCAATCACCATCACCGGGCCGGAATGATCGTCGGGCACCGTTGTGTCGGCATTCACGCCCATGATGTTCAGCCAGGATGCCCCCAGGATACCGAAACCCAGCGCGACCAACCCGCCAAGAACAGCTTTGTCACGCATCCGCGGCCACCTTGACGCTGAGCATCTTGTCGGGCGTTGCAGGCGGCTCGCCCCGCGCGAGGGCATCGACATGCTCCATTCCCAAGACGACGCGGCCATAGACCGTATACTGCCGGTTCAGGAAATGATTGTCGCTGAAATTGATGAAGAACTGGCTGTTGGCGCTGTCCGGGTTGCCCGAGCGCGCGGCCCCCAATGTTCCCCGGTCGTGCGGCACGCCCGAGAATTCGGCCTTCACATTGGCAAGGTCAGACCCGCCGGTCCCGCAACGGCCCGGATTGTAGTTTTTTTCGGTATTACCGTTGGCCACGTCGCCTGTCTGCGCCATGAACCCCTCGATCACGCGGTGAAAGACAACGTTGTCATACGCACCCGCACGCGCGAGTTCCTTCATGCGCGCGCAATGGGCTGGGGCGATATCAGGCAACAGCTCTATGGTGACAGTGCCGCCTTTCAGCTCCATCAGGATGGTATTTTCAGGATCTTTGATTTCGGCCATATGCCGCACTCCTTGTCTGGTTCTGCGGCGTACCCTACTGTGACGATGCAGTCAGGAAAACCCCCTTCCGGCCCGCTGCGGCCATTGACCCGCTGGCCGCTTCGCGCCACAAAGCCCCAAGGTTGGCACGGGGGAAGATGCAATGGCATTCAACACACTCGATGATATGGATTTCGCGGGCAGAACTGCACTGGTGCGCGTCGATCTGAATGTGCCGCTAAAGGATGGGAAGGTCAGCGATGCAACGCGCATCACGCGGTTGCTGCCGACGATAGCGCATATCTGCGAGGCGGGCGGGAAGGTTGTCTTGCTGGCGCATTTCGGCAGGCCGAAGGGCAGACCAGACCCGGACATGTCGCTTGCCGTGGTGCACCCGGCGCTGGAGGCGGCACTTGGCAAGCCTGTGGCCTTCGCGGAAAACTGTATCGGCGGCCCGGCCAAGCGCGTTGTCGCCGCGCTGGAAAATGGCGCAGTCGCGCTGCTGGAAAATACCCGGTTTCACGCAGGCGAAGAAGCCAATGACAAACTTTTTGCTGCATCGCTGGCCGCGCTGGGCGAGATTTATGTAAATGATGCCTTTTCGGCAGCGCATCGCGCCCACGCCTCGACCGAAGGGCTGGCGCATCTGCTGCCCTCCTGCGCCGGGCGGCTGATGGAGGCGGAACTGAAGGCGCTGGAAGCCGCCCTTGGCGCACCGCAACGCCCCGTAGCGGCTATTGTGGGCGGGGCGAAGGTCTCGACCAAGCTGGACCTTCTGTCCAATCTCATCACACGGGTCGATCATCTGATTATCGGTGGCGGCATGGCCAATACGTTTCTTGTCGCGAAGGGGCTGGAGATCGGCACATCTCTGGCCGAGCGCGACTTGACTGATACTGCGCGCGAGATCATGGCGCAGGCGGAAGGGTCGGGCTGCACCCTGCATCTGCCGGTCGATATCGTGGTTGGGCGCGAATTCGCGGCCGGGGCCGCGCATGACACCCGGCCCGCCGGGGACTGCCCGGCGGATGCGATGATCCTTGATGCCGGTCCGCAAACTGTCGCCGCGATTGCCGACATTCTGGCATCGTGCCGGACACTGGTGTGGAACGGCCCGCTGGGCGCGTTCGAACTGCCCCCGTTCGATGCCGCCACTTTGGCCGCCGCGCAGGAGGCTGCGCGTCTGACTGAAGCGGGCGCGCTGATCTCGGTCGCGGGGGGGGGCGATACTGTCGCGGCGCTGAACAAGGCGGGGGTTTGCGATGCTTTCACCTATGTCTCGACTGCGGGGGGGGCGTTTCTGGAATGGATGGAAGGCAAGACCCTGCCCGGCGTCGCCGCACTGGACCGCGAATAGCCATGGAAAGCCTGATCTGGACCGGGGCTGTTATATCGCTCTTGGGGGTGGCCGGCCTTGGCTGGTGCATCCTCTATGTGATCCGGCTGCGCCGCATGACGCTGGACGATACCGAAATGCGCGCGCGGATGCACAAGGCCGTGCTGGTGAATTTCGCAGCGCTGGGTATCTCGACCCTCGGGTTGATGATGGTGGTTGTGGGCATTTTCCTGGGCTAGGACGTGTCGGCACGCGATGCGCCTCAGGCGAAATCGAAGATTCCCTTTCGCGCGGAGCTGTGCCATACTTCCCACAAAGCGCTCAGAGAATAGCGTTGCAAGACAGGCAAGACCCATGAAACGCACCCGCCCGGCCATTGCGCCGCTGTTTTATTTCGGCACGGCCATTGTACTTGGCCTGTATTTCACCTTTGCTGCTGTCCAAGGCGCGTTCGGGCTGTTCAACCGGGTTCAGGTTGAGGCGGAGATCGTGCATCTGCGCGCGGAACGCGACACACTCGCGCGTGATCTGGCCGTTGTGACGAACCGCGCGCGCCGCCTGTCGGATGATTTCCTGGACCTTGACCTGCTTGACGAACGCGCGCGCGACGTGCTCGGGCTGGCCCGCCCGGACGAGATCATCATTCGCTGACAAAGCGGTTCGCCGCGCCAAGCGTTCAGTCACTGACGCCAAACCAGCGCGTTCTGACAGCCCAGTCCTGCCCAATTTGCTTGCGGCCAGAGCGGTCAAGACCTTGTTTGCGCAAATATCTGGATCCTCAACGCATGGTGCTTTGACAGGTCTGACGGATCACAGCTATGATGCATGTACAGACTCGCGCCTTGGTTGTGCGTTCGACGCATCAGACAAGCAAGGTCATGACAACCCGTGGGATCGGCACGGCATAGTGCCGAAGGGAGAGGTAGATCATGTTTGACCCGGTTTCGATCTGGATGCAGGGAACTGTTTTCTGGGCAAAGGTCCTCAAGCAGCAGCATGAGGCATATCTGCGACTGCTGGGCAGTTTCGCGCAGAAGATTCCGCACGAGAACGCAGCGGAAATCGCGCGCGAGGCCGAGGCCGTCAAGGCCAAGCTCGCGTCGGCGCGCAAGCCCGCGCCCCGCCGTGCGCCTGATGCCAAGAAAGACCTCGCACCGGCCTGAGTTGCCGTCACCGCG
>SLQN01000372.1 GCA_007131465.1 Paracoccaceae bacterium | reverse complement strand
CGAGCGCAGCTTGTCCCAATAGGCGCGGGTATGCGTGCCTGCCCCAAGCGTCTTGCCCTTCCAGCGCCCGTTCAGCATCGGCCCGGCGGGGCAGAAGATGGTGGGGATGTTCATGGAAATCGCGCCCATCAGCAGGCCGGGCGTGGTCTTGTCGCAGCCCCCCAGCAGCACAGCCCCGTCGATCGGGTGCGAGCGCAAGAGTTCCTCTGCCTCCATTGCCAGAAAATTGCGATAGAGCATGGTGGTGGGCTTTACCATCACCTCGCCCAGCGACAGCGCGGGCAGTTCGACAGGATAGCCCCCCGCCGCCCAGACGGCGCGCTTCACAGCCTCGGCCCTTTCGCGCAGATGGGCGTGGCAGGGGCTGAGATCGGACCAGGTGTTCAGGATCGCGATCACGGGCTTGCCCATGAATTCCTCGCGCCGCATGCCCATCTGCTGCGTGCGCTGCCTGTGCGCGAAGCCGCGCATGTCGGCAGAGGCATACCAGCGCTGAGAACGCAGATCACTGACCTTTCGTTTCGACACGAACCCCTCCTGAACCGCATACGACAGCATGCCAAATCTGGTGCGTCTCTACTTTGGCAGCAAAATCACACCGCTGCAAGATAGGATTTTATTTCGGGTGAAGTGACGGCACATTATTAAGTGTCCGAGGGAAAAACTATTGGTTTATATGATTAATTTGCTGATTTTTCTGTGATTGACAGGTCGGAGGGGCCATGATATCCATTTTCGCAGCGCTGCGATTTGTTGGAGGCAAGGCCGCAGGCGCCCATCGGGAGGGGACATATGGACGCCGTGATCCGCGGGATGGATATGCTGAACCGGACGCTGACCCGGATCGCAGGTTACATCGCCACATCTCTGCTGTTTGCGATGCTGGGCATCGTGATCGTGCATGTCTTCTACCGCTATGTCCTGAATGACAGCTTCGGCTGGACGGAAGAGTTGTCGCGCACGATGATGGTGTGGATGGCCTTCCTGTATTTTCCGACTGCGCATCGCTACGGGATGAATGTCAGCCTCGATATCTTCATCTCGGCGATTCAGGACCATCCGATCATGCGCTATGTCGGGCTGCTGATCGAGTTGTCGGTGCTCGTGATGCTCTGCGGTGCGATCTGGCTGGGCTACGGGCTGATGTCGCGGGCCTCCTCCAGCTACACACTCGCGCTGCAACTGCCGCTGAGTTACGTCTACGCGATCATGCCGATTGGCTTCTCGCTGGTCGCACTCGTGTCGCTCGAGCGGTTGCTGCGCCTTGTCATGAATATCTTCTATCCGGGCCGCTACAAGGTGAACGTGTTCGGGTCTTCCACTGGCGCAGGGGCCTGAGGCAATGGCATTTCTTTATATCTGGATCTTCCTTGGGCTTCTGGTCATCGGCACGCCGATTGTCTTTGTCATGCTGCTCGCGCCCGGGATGACGCTGATCATCGAGGACAACCCGCGCTTTCTGAACCTGCTGGTGCAGCGCCTGTTCGCGGGCATGGACAGTTTCCCGCTGATGGCGCTGCCGTTCTTCATTCTGGCGGGGGAATTGATTACCGCGGGCGGTGTGACCAGCCGGATCGTGAAATTCGCCGAAACCTTTGTCGCGCATCGCAAGGCGGGGCTGGGGCAGGTGTCGGTGTCGTCCTCGATCATGCTGGCCGGGGGGTCGGGCTCGGCGGTTGCCGATGCCTCGGCGCTGGGGGGCGTGATGATCCCCGGCATGCATCAGGCGGGCTACACCAAATCCTTCTCGGCCGCGATCACCGCCGCCTCGGCGGTGCTGGCCTCGATCATTCCGCCCTCGGGGCTGATGATCCTGTATGCCTTCATCATGAATGTTTCGGTCGCGGCCATGTTTGCAGCCAGCATCATCCCCGGCCTGATCATCGGCTTTGGCCTGATGGTTGTGGTGGCGATTGTCGCGCGCTTTCGCAGCTTCCCCGCACCCGCCGCCCGCGCAAGCTGGGGCGACACGTGGGAAGCGGGCAAAAGCGCCTTCATGCCGCTTCTGACCCCGATCATCCTGATCGGCGGCATTGTCGGCGGCATCTTCACCCCCACCGAAGGGGCAGCGGTCGCGGCCTTCTACGCACTGATCCTGGGGCTGTTCATCACCCGCGAAATCAGCCTGTCGCAACTGATCGAGGTGTTTTCGAAGGCCGCGCTGAAATCCGCGATCATCCTGTTGCTGGTCGGTGCGGCGGTGTCCTTCGCCTCGCTGGTCAGCCTTAAGGGGACGCCGCAGCTTGTGTCGGGCTTCATCCTGAACATCACCACAGACCCGCTGATGCTGTTTCTGGTGGTGGTGCTGTTCCTGCTGGCCATCGGCACGATCATGGATGCCGGGCCAGCCATCCTGATCCTTGCGCCGATCCTTGCCCCGGTGATCATCGGGGTCGGGGTTCACCCCATCCATTTTGCCGTGGTCATGTGCATCACCCTGATCATCGGGCTGATAACGCCGCCCCTTGGGCTGGTGCTGTTCGTGGTCTCCGGCATCTCGGGCGAGCGGATCGAGCGTATATCGTGGGATCTGATCCCCTATTTCCTGTTCGAGGTCGCGGTGGTCGTGGCGCTCGTGCTGTTTCCCGAACTGGTCATGTGGTTGCCACGCTGGCTCGGGTATGTCTGACGAACCAATCCAAAAGGGAGGATACTGATATGTTGGACCTGAAGAAAACCCTGACCGGGACGCGCACAGCGCTGATGGCAGGGGCTGTGGCGCTGGCCGGGGCGATTGCTCCGCAGGCGCTGGACGCGACCGAGCTGAACCTCGTGTTCCTGGCCAATGAGGATGACCAGGAATATGATGCGGCGCTGGTGTTCAAGAATTTCGTCGAAGCCCGCACGGGCGGCGAAGTCAGCGTGAACATCTTTGTCGGCGCGCAGCTTTGCGGATCGGCCAATGAATGTTTCGAATCCATGCGCGCAGGCGTCGTGAACATGTACACGGCAACAGCGGGCGGGGCCTCGGCCATCTATCCGCCGGTGCAGGGCATGGACATCCCCTATGCGCTGACCTCGGACCGGGT
>SLQN01000548.1 GCA_007131465.1 Paracoccaceae bacterium | reverse complement strand
TCGCGCAATATTCGCTGTACCGGCTTGCCCTGATCGGTTTCGGGGTTGCCGTGGCGCTCGGCTTGTGGGCGCTGATCGCGAAGACGCGCCTTGGTATCCAGATCCGTGCCGGAGAATCCGACCGCGAGATGATTGCCGCGCTGGGTGTGAACATCCGCGCGCTGTATACCGTCGTCTTTGCCCTTGGTGCGGCGCTGGCGGGGCTTGCGGGCGCGCTGGTGGGGGCGATCCAGTCGGTGCAGGTGGGCATGGGCGAGCCGGTGCTGATCCTCGCCTTCGTCGTCATTGTGATCGGGGGCATCGGGTCGATAAAGGGGGCGATGGTCGGCGCGCTTCTGGTGGGCGTGATCGACACGATGGGCCGCTTCCTGCTGCCGCGTGTGTTTGCCACCTTCATGGACACATCGCAGGCGATGGGAGTGGGCGCGGCACTGGCCTCCATGCTGATCTATCTCTTGATGGCACTGGTGCTGATCTTCCGCCCCAAAGGATTGTTTCCCGCTCATGGATAACACGCGCAAGGAATGGATGCTCAATGCCCTGATTGCGGGTGTGCTTCTCGCGGTGCCGCTCTGGGCGTGGCTGGCGAACGAGCCGTTCATCATCACGCTGGCCACCCGGATCGCAATTCTTGCCATCGCGGGTGTGGGGCTGAATATCGCGCTGGGGCTGGGCGGCATGGTCAGCTTCGGCCATGCGCTGTATCTGGGGGTCGGTGGGTATGTCGCCGGGATCGCGGCGCATCATGCCTTTCATGGCACGCCAATTCTCGGGTTGTCGGGCACCAATCAGATGCTGCCGATCTGGGCCATGGCGATGCTGCTCTCGGGCGCGCTCGCAGGCATTGTCGGCGCGCTGTCTCTGCGCACGAGCGGCATCTTCTTCATCATGATCACGCTGGCCTTCGCGCAGATGGGGTTCTTTTTTACGCTCTCCTGGCCCGCCTATGGCGGCGAGGACGGCCTGCCGATCTTCGTGCGCAACCAGTTTCCGGGGTTGAACACCGCGCGCCCGTGGGAATTCTTCCTCATCGTCTACGGTGTCCTCATGCTGGCGCTGGCGCTGTTTGCCACCCTGCGCGCGGCCCGGTTCGGCGCGGCGCTTATGGCGATCCGCCAGAACCCCGACCGCGCAGCAGCCATCGGCATCTCGCCTTTCGGCATCAAGCTGGTGGCCTTCATCCTCTCGGGCATGATCACGGGGCTGGCGGGCGCGATGATGGCCGACCTCACCCGTTTTGTCAGCCCGGCGATGATAGCCTGGACGATGTCGGGCGAGATGATCGTGATCATCATCCTTGGCGGCGTGGGCCGCCTGTTCGGGCCGGTGGCCGGGGCCGCTATCCTTGTCGGGTTTGAAGTCTTCTTCGGCGGGTTGACCGAGCACTGGAAACTGTGGTTAGGCCTCGTGCTGCTGGCTGTGGTGCTGTTCGCACGCGGCGGGCTGATCGGGCTGATCGCAGGGCGGGCGCATCATGGCTGACCCGGTGCTGGACCTTCGCGGGCTATCGAAGGCCTTCGGTGCGCTCAAGGCCAGTGATGATGTCTCGCTGACCCTGAACAAGGGTGAAATCCACGCCCTGATCGGCCCCAATGGCGCCGGCAAGACCACGCTGATGGGCCTCATCTCGGGCAAGATTGCGCCCGATGCGGGGCAGGTCGTGCTGGACGGCGCGGATATCACCCACCTTTCCGTTGCGCGGCGCGCCCGCGCCGGGCTGGGGCGCAGTTTTCAGGTCTCCTCGCTGATCCCGGAATACTCGGCGCTGCGCAATGCCATGCTGGCGCTTCAGGCGCGTCACGGCCACAGCTACCGCTTCCTGCGCCCGGTCAACCGCGACGCCACCTTGCGTGACGGCGCGCGCGCGATCCTCGACCGTGTGGGCCTTAGCCCCCGCGCCACGATTGAGGCCGCGATGCTCTCGCATGGCGAACGGCGGCTTCTGGAAATCGCGATGGCGCTGGCGCTCACGCCGCGATGCTTCCTGCTCGACGAGCCCATGGCCGGGCTGGGGGCGGAGGGCACGGCCAGGCTTGTCACCTTCCTGCGCGCGCTCAAACAGGACGCCCCGATCCTGCTGATCGAGCATGACATGGATGCCGTGTTCCAACTCGCCGACCGCATTTCGGTGCTGGTCTATGGCCGGATTATCGCCACCGGCACAGCGCGAGAGATCCGCGCCAACGCACAGGTGCGCGCCATCTATCTGGGCGAGGAAGCGCCATGACAGCACTTCTGGAACTCGACAACCTGCACGTCTTTCACGGCGCATCACAAGCCCTGTTTGGCGTCAGCCTGCAGGTCCGCGAAGGTCAGGCCGTGGCGCTGATGGGGCGCAACGGCATGGGCAAATCGACCACCATCGCCACCGCCTGCCGGATGCTGCCGCTGCGTGCAGGCACAGTGCGCCTTGCGGGGCGCGACATCACGACCCTGCCCTCTTACCGCGCGGCCCGGCTTGGGCTTGGGCTTGTGCCGGAAGGGCGGCGCTGCTTCGCCCCGCTCACTGTTACCGAAAACCTCATCGCCGCCGCGCGCCCCGGCCCCTGGACGCTGGCGCGGGTGCAGGCTTTCTTTCCGCGCCTGTCGGAACGCGCGCGTCAGCTTGCCGGAACACTGTCGGGGGGTGAGCAGCAGATGCTGGCGATCGGGCGCGCGCTTATGACAAACCCGCGCCTTCTGCTGCTGGACGAAGCCACCGAGGGTCTCGCCCCGGTCATCCGCACCGAAATCTGGACCGCCATCACAAGGCTCAAATCCGAAGGCCTTTCGCTGCTGCTGGTCGACAAGACGCTCTCGGAAATCCTGCCGCTGGCCGATCACTGCGTCATTCTCGAACGCGGAAAGGTCGCCTGGCAAGGCGGCCCCACAGCCCTGACCCCAGACCTCACGACCACCTATCTCGGCGTCTGACCCTTTCATCTTGGCAAAATATCCAAGGGGTTTCTCAAGGGGGGCGTGCCCCCCTCAGGCAATGCGCGACCGCTGCACCGCCAGAATCCCCGCCATGATCACCAAGACGCCGAGCACATC
>SLQN01000058.1 GCA_007131465.1 Paracoccaceae bacterium | reverse complement strand
TATCACGGCGACACGCATGTCAGCCAGGACGGCGCGGCGCTGGCGTTGAGCGGGCCGCTGGAATGGCAGTCCGATTACCGCGACGGGCAGCTTACCTCGCGCCATCTGCGCCATTTCATCGACACGCCGGATCTGTCGCAGGACTGGACCGTCGCGGTCTATGACCCGAGCTATTACACCAGCTACGGGATTGTCGGTCTGCCGCAGGTGACAGGGCGCAGCGATTGTGTGGCGCGTGTGTATGAGCCGGACTGGGAGGCCGCCGGGGCGCAGATGGAAGCCGCGCTGGACGAGGTGCTGGGCGCGGGCGGCGATTTCGAGGCGGATTTCCCGGCGGTGGGCGCGCTTTTTGCCGAGGAGGTGCGGATCACATGCGCCGGATCGTGATCCTTGTGGCCCTTGTCGTGGCCGCAGGGACGCTGGTTGTGTGGCTGGGCGGCGGGTTTGATACAATCGCACGCTGGGCGCAGGACGCGCAGCGCGGCTTTCAGGTGCAGATGGCGCAGGGTCTGCGCGCCTTGCGCGCAGGCGAACCGGGCGCGCTGGTCGCGCTCTGGAGCCTGTGTTTCGCCTATGGGTTCGTGCATGCCGTCGGGCCGGGGCATGGCAAGTTCGTGCTGGGCGCCTATGCTGCGGGCAATCAGGTGGCGGTGGCGCGGATGGCCGGGATCGGGTTTGTCGCATCGCTGGCGCAGGGGGCCAGCGCCGTGGCGCTGGTCTATGGCGGTGTGCTGCTGTTCAACGCTTCGCGCGAGGCGTTGCAGCTTGCCGGCGATGTCTGGCTGGAACGCGCGGGTCTGATTGCGATTGCGCTGATCGGGCTGTGGCTGATGAGCCGCGCCACCCGCCGGATGATCCGGCAGACTTTAGCGGCCCCGATGGCCGTGGCCGGACCTGCGCTGCATCACGGCCATGAGGACGCGTGCGACAGTTGTGGCCACCGGCACGGGCCGGAGTTGCACGAGGTTGCGGCTCTGCGCGGCTGGCGTGACTCGGCGTTGCTGGTGGGCGCTATCGCGATCCGGCCCTGCACGGGTGCGCTGTTCGTGCTGATCCTGACATGGCGGATGGGACTGATCTGGCAGGGCATTGTGGCGGTAATGGTCATGGCGCTGGGCACGGCCGCTGTGACAGTCGCCGTCGCTGCGACGGCTGTCCTGGCGCGCGAAGGGGCGATGGACTGGGCCGCCCGGCTGACAAAAGCGCGCTGGCTGATGCCGCTGGTCGAGGCGCTGGCCGGGCTTTTCATCCTGCTGGTGGCGCTGAACATGTTAAAAACAATCTGAGCCATCTTGCCGCCCCTCCCGCATGGCGCTAACGCTGCGGGATGACACGGGACAGGGCGATCATGCGAACTGATCTGCGCAAGGTGCTTGCGCTGGGGCTGCCGCTGGCGGGCAGCCATCTGGCGCAGTTCATGCTCGCGGTCACCGACACGATCATGCTGGGCTGGTATGGCGTTACCGATCTGGCAGCGGGCGTGCTGGGTGCGGCCTTGTTTTTCGCCGTATTCACCTTTGGCACCGGATTTGCCAATGCGGTCATGCCGATGGTGGCCACGGCTGCCGCCTCTGACAATGACACCGAAGTGCGCCGCGCAACCCGCATGGGCCTGTGGCTCTCGGTGGCTTTCGGGATCGGGGCATTGCCCTTGTTCTGGTATTCTGGGGCGCTGCTGACAGCGCTGTCCCAGCCCGAGGATGTCGTGCCGCTGGGCGAGGCGTATATGCGCATTCTGGGGTTTTCGCTTGTGCCTGCGCTGTGCGTGATGGTGCTGAAGAACTACCTGGCCGCACTGGGGCGCACGCAGGTCGCGCTGTGGATCACCGTGGCCTCGGTCGGCCTGAATGTCGTGGTCAATTATGCGCTGATCTTCGGCAATCTGGGCGCGCCCGAACTGGGGGTGCGCGGGGCGGCGATTGCCACGATCCTTGTCAACCTCGTGACCATTGCGGCATTGGTCGCCTATTGCGCCTGGCTGCCGCAGTTGCGCCGCTATGTGCTGTTTCAGCGCTTCTGGCGGCCCGACTGGCAGGCGATGGGGCAGGTCTGGCGGCTGGGCTGGCCGATTGGCGTGGCGCTGGTGGCCGAAACCGCACTGTTTTCGGCGGCGGCTGTCATGGTGGGCTGGATTGGCACGCATGAACTGGCCGCGCATGGGATCGCGCTGGAAATCACCGCGATGCTGTTCATGGTGCATCTGGGCTTTTCGAACGCGGCCACTGTGCTGGTCGGCCGCGCGCGCGGGCAGCGTGACCAGGCGGCGCTTCGGGCAGGCGCAAAGACCGCGGTCGCGGTCTCGCTGGGGTTCGCGAGCCTGACGATGGTGCTGTATATCGCCGCCGGGCCGTTTCTGGTCGGGCTGTTCCTGTCGCCCGATGAACCGGCCCGCGCCACGATCATCGCGATTGGCGCGTCTTTCCTGATCGTGGCAGCCGTCTTCCAACTGGCCGACGGGGCGCAGGTGATGGCGATGGGGCTGTTGCGGGGCGTGCAGGATACACGTGTGCCGATGCTGATCGCGGCCTTCAGCTATTGGGGCGTGGGGCTGCCGACCAGCTATCTGATGGGCATTCACTGGGGGTTTGGAGGCGAAGGTGTCTGGGCCGGGTTGGTGGTCGGGTTGTCCACGGCGGCGGTGCTCTTGATGTTGCGCTTCTGGCGCGGGCCGGGCCGACCGGGCGCGCAACCCTGGGCAAGGATCTGAGCCATGGACCTGCGCGCGATCCTGATGGGGCTGGCCTTTGCGCTGATGTGGTCTTCGGCCTTCACCTCGGCGCGGATGATCGTGGCCGATGCGCCGCCGCTTCATGCACTGGCGCTGCGCTTCCTTATCTCGGGGCTGATTGGGGTGGCTATTGCGCGCGCGCTGGGGCAAAGCTGGCGGCTGACACCGGGGCAGTGGCGGGCGACTGTGCTGTTTGGCCTGTCGCAGAACGCACTCTATCTGGGCATGAATTTCGTCGCCATGCAGACGGTCGAAGCGTCGCTGGCCGCGATCATCGCATCGACCATGCCGCTGCTGGTGGCGCTG
>SLQN01000327.1 GCA_007131465.1 Paracoccaceae bacterium | reverse complement strand
GCCGCCCGCGCGCGAGTTCGCGACAGATCGTGCTGGCCGGGCGGCCCAGCAGCCGACCGATCGCTCCCTGGCTGCTGCCGCGACGATGTTCGGCGAATATCACGCCACGTTCCTCGCTGCTAAGGTGCTTGCGTCGTCTGTCCATCGCAACATCCTACGCCCTGCGGGCTCCGGGTGTTGCACTTGGAACTTGAGCCTAAGACTTCCACCATGAGCCTACAGGACGAAACCGAAGCCGACACCCGCGCAAACCGCATCGACCCGGTTCTTGCCGCTGTGGGTTGGGGCGCAGGGTCGATCTGGCGCGAGGTGATCTGCCCCGGTCGCATCCAGTCCGGCGGCACGCGCGGCAAGGGCTTGAGCGCCGATTACGTCCTGATCCACAAGGGCCAGAAACTCGGCGTGATCGAAGCCAAGCGCGCGGGCCTGTCGCATCGCGGGGGCATCGCGCAGGCCAAGGACTACGCCACCCGCCTCGGCACCCGTTTCGCCTGGGCAACGAATGGCCTGCACTGGTATCAGATCGATATGAAAACCGGGGCCGAGGGTGAGGCCGCTTTGCCCTTGCCGTCGCCCGAGGCGCTCTGGGACCAGACCTATGGCGACCAGAACCTGTGGCGCGAGCGGTTCGGGGCCGTGGCGTTCGAGGCCAATGGCGGCAAATGGCAGCCGCGCTATTACCAGCACAACGCCATCACCGCAGCACTCGAAGCCGTGGCGCAAGACCAGCGCCGCATCCTGCTGACGCTGGCCACAGGGACCGGCAAGACCTCCATAGCGTTTCAGATCGCTTGGAAGCTGTTTCACGCCAAATGGAACCTGACGCGCGAACCCGTGCGCCGCCCGCGCATCCTGTTTCTGGCGGATCGCAACATTCTGGCCGATCAGGCGTATAATTCCTTCAGCGCCTTCCCCTCCGACGCCATCACCCGCATTGACCCGACCACGATCCGCAAGAATGGCGGCCGCGTGCCGCGCAATGCGAGCCTGTTCTTCACCATCTTCCAGACCTTCATGACCGGCGAAGGTGAGCCGATCTTTCGCCAGTATGACCCGGATTTCTTCGATTTCATCATCATCGACGAATGCCACCGGGGCGGGGCCAAGGATGAAAGCGAATGGCGCGGGCTGCTGGAGTATTTCGAGCCCGCCACCCAGCTTGGCCTGACCGCCACGCCCAAGCGCAAGCACAACGCCGACACCTACGCCTATTTCGGCGAGCCGGTCTATACCTATGCCCTGCGCGACGGGATCGAGGATGGCTTCCTGACCCCATTCAAAGTGCGCCAGATGGCCAGCACGATTGATGAATATGTCTATGATGGCAGCGATCAGGTGCTGGAAGGCGAGGTCGAACTTGGTGACAAGTTTGGCGAGGGCGATCTCAACACCCGCGTGATCATCGAAGAGCGCGAGCTCAGCCGCGTGCGCGAGTTCATGGACCAGATCGACCAACGACATAAAACGCTGGTCTTCTGCGCCACGCAAGTCCATGCAGCGCTGGTGCGCGATCTGATCAATCAGGTGAAAACCAGCAACCACCCGAATTACAGCGTGCGGGTGACGGCAGATGACGGGGCCACCGGCGATCAGCATCTGCGCGATTTTCAGGACGATGCTAAGACGATCCCCACGATCCTGACCACCTCGCAGAAACTGTCCACAGGGGTGGATGCACTGAATGTGCGGAATATAGTCCCGATGCGTCCAATCCGGTCGATGATCGAGTTCAAGCAGATCATCGGCCGCGGGACACGGGTTTACGAGGGCAAGGATTTCTTCACGATCTGGGATTTCGTGAAGGCGCATGAGAATTTCAACGATCCGGAATGGGACGGCGACCCGATTGATCCGGAACCACCACGCCCTGGACCAGTGGAACCCAAGCCAGAGCCTCCGACTGACTCGGAAGGGCCAGCGGGTGAAGGCGGCGAGGACGAACCGAAAGCGAAGATCAGGATCAAGCTCGCAGATGGCAAGACCCGCGCGATCCGCTATCTCGCCACCACTACCTATTGGAGCGCAGACGGTAAGCCGATTTCCGCGCAGGAGTTCATGGAACGCTTGTTCGGCGATCTGACTGGCCTCATCACGGACGAAGACCACTTGCGCAAGGTCTGGAGCGATCCTGACAGCCGCGAGACCTTCCTGAAGCAACTGTCAGACCGGGGTTATGACGCTGACCGGCTGAACGACATCCGCAGGCTAGTGGACGCGCCGGATAGCGATCTGTTCGATGTGCTATTTACGACCGACCCGAAGACGCGTCATGACCGCGCAGATGCCGTGAAGGGCGAAAGCTTCGCAGAGATCCAAGACGATCTCAAAGAACTGCTGATCAGCATCCTCGATGCGTATGAACGGAATGGCGAGCACGAACTGGCGACGACGAAGCTAGGCCAGTTTTTGACCGCACGTTATGGTAGCGTTGGAGAAGCGAAGAATCGGGTGGGTGGCCTGCCGCAGATCAAGACCGCGTTCAACCAAATGCAGGCGCGACTTTATCCATCCTGAGCAATCTGATGTGACCAAGACATCCTCAAGCAAAGCGCATAGGGTGTATAATTAGGGGATGCACTAAATGCGCTTCCCGGTTTTGTCCATTAAAAACAGGCTCTTACCTGAAATTAATGGTGCCGCTGAAGGGACTCGAACCCCCGACCCCATCATTACGAATGACGTGCTCTACCAGCTGAGCTACAGCGGCGTCCTTCTCTGTCGCGGCCCTACTATGGCCCTACTAGTTACTGCGCGCCGCTTATAAGCGACTGGTTCGAAACGTCAATCGCGAGCAGACCCGCTAATTACGAATGACGTGCTCTACCAGCTGAGCTACAGCGGCACTCTTCTCTGTCTTGGCCCTACTAGTTCCACAAGCCCCGATCTAACTCACTGGCTTCATTTGTCTTTCTTGAGCGGACCCAATAATTACCAAACAGGTGCTCTACCACCTGAGCTGTTGGGCCCGCGGGGCCGTTTAAACGACGACCGCACGAAGCGCAAGACCTGACACGACGCGCGCAGGGCCGAGTTG
>SLQN01000196.1 GCA_007131465.1 Paracoccaceae bacterium | reverse complement strand
TAATCA
Organism: Paracoccaceae bacterium; assembly: GCA_007131465.1. Taxonomy (GTDB): domain Bacteria; phylum Pseudomonadota; class Alphaproteobacteria; order Rhodobacterales; family Rhodobacteraceae; genus Roseinatronobacter. Next base: position 3,029 of record SLQN01000196.1, on the reverse strand, counting down.
TGATAATTATGGAGTGTTATTCGTTATTGTTGTTTGCATATTCTGGCTTGGAGGCTTTGTGAATACACGGTATTTGACGTCTTTGGTGGCAGATGATTTAAAAGAAAAAATGGTGTTTCTCGGCGGTCCGCGGCAAGTCGGGAAGACGACGATGGCGCGCCAAATATCCGAGGAAGTTACGCCGGCAGTATATCTGAATTGGGACAATCGGGATCACCGACGTATGATCATGCATGGTCATTGGAGTCCGGATGCGAAGCTGGTTTTGTTTGATGAGTTGCATAAATACCGGTCGTGGAAAAACCTTGTAAAAGGTTTTTGGGACACCCGCTTGCCGGATTTACAAATCATGGTTACCGGGAGTTCCCGCTTGGATGTTTATCGCCGTGGTGGTGATTCTTTGCAGGGTCGGTATCATTACTATCGGTTGCATCCTTTTTCGCTGCGTGAACTAAACCGTACTGCGCCTTATTGCGTGGATGATGCGGTAGCGCATATTCCGCAGCGGTTAGAGGAGGCTCTTCCGGGGCTTGATCATTTGATGCGCTTTGGCGGTTTTCCCGAGCCTTGTTTGCAGGGAAGCGAGCGCGGATTGCGTCGGTGGCAGAATCAGCGCTTTGAACGGGTATTTCGTGAAGACATCCGGGATACGGAATCATTACGTTCCTTGGCCGATGTAGAGTTGCTGGGAACCATGCTGCCTGACCGGGTAGCGTCGCCGCTTTCTTTTAGCAGTTTGGCTACGGATATAGAGGTGAGCCCGAAAACCGTAAAATCCTGGATCGAGCTGCTTTGCCGAAATTACTACATTTTCCGGGTTCCCCCTTATCACCGTCGCTTGCCGCGCGCATTAAAAAAGGAATCCAAATACTACATGTGGGATTGGTCGGAAGTTAAGGCTGACGGCGCTCGTTTTGAAAATCTGGTTGCATCGCATTTGTTGAAATACTGCCATTTTCATTATGATGTTATGGGTGAGAAGTTGGAACTCTACTATCTACGCGATCTGGAAAAGCGGGAGGTCGATTTTCTTGTGACGCGGGATCAGAAACCGTGGCTTATCGTGGAATGTAAAATGCAGGCAGGTGGTTCCTTGACGGCTCTCAATTATTTTTCTCAACATTTGAAAGTTGATCAGCGCTATATGGTGGTGTTTGCGAGCGGGGTTGATCATATTGATCGTTCCAGTGGTATCAGGATTGTTTCTGCTGATCGTTTTCTCTCGGTTCTCGTGTAGCATTTTCTGGTGGGAGGCGTTTGTTTCTGCGGGGATTGGAATCGGCGCTTTGGGATGGCGCGGCGCGCTGTAGCATATTCGCGAAGGAGGATCACCGCGCTCCATATTGTTTTGTGGTGGCGACAGTAGCCCGCTGGAGTTTACCCGACGAAGCCTTGGCGAAGGCGGGATGTAAGCGGGCTGTGCGTGTGTGGTGCATGGTTTGGCCATGGGTGGAACGGAGGGCTTTCTATGGGCTGGCTATGCGCAATCTACACGCGAGCCTGCTTTCGGCGAAAGACAGGCTACAGGGGCGAGTGTGGAGCCTCGCCGTGCCGGACAAAGTCTGCGGTCTGTGGTCTGATTCCCGTGCGTCATGAATCGTCATGCGAATGTCACGGAGGATCATTTACATTTTAGATGGTGTACTTTATTATATGGGAAGAAAGTAATGCAATGTATTAGCTGAGATCAGATGTAGTGCCCGATATGCAGGGAGGGTGATGATGAAAATGCTTGCGATGATTGCGGATGCGATGCGCGGCGGGGGCCGCTGGCTGGTGGTGGCGATGGTGGTTTGCGTGGCTGTGGCGGCTAACGCCCAGAGTACTTGGACGGGAGACACTAGCGCTGATTGGGGCGTTGCGGGCAATTGGGATGGCGGTGTGCCGGGTACGAGCGACACCGCGCTATTCACCTCGACCAGTGGTTCCGGATACAGCATCCACTTGGGAAGTGCAAACCGCCAGATCGCGAGCCTTACCTTGGACGCAACCACCGGGGGAACTCCCTACACGATCAACCTGTATGATTCGGATCTAACTACGAGCCGTGAGCTTAGAACACAGAATATCACCGTGTCAGCCGAGAATCACACGATCTCGGGTGCCAAGCCGGGCAGCGGAACAGACGGGACGCTCAGACTGGAGAATACCACCTTCAACATCGCGTCCGGTGCTTTGTTAATGCTCGACACGCGGGTTAGAGCACACAGCAACACCAATAATTATGAAAAGACTGGCGAGGGTACCTTGGTCTTTAATGCCGACAACGGGGGGAGCAACGGTTGGAATTTCAGTTCTGGCACGACAGGCTTTACCGTGTCAGAAGGTATCCTTCGCTTTGCCGCGACAAGGATTGTTGGAAATACACAAAATAGGTTTAGTATTTCATCTGGAGCGGCGCTTGAACTTGTAGGTGGTATTGAGCAAGACATCCGCGATGCTGGCAGAATCACCCTCAATGGCGACGGAATTGGTAGCACCGGAGCACTACGCAGTCTCAGCGGAAATAACAGGTTGCACAACTCTGGTCGTGTTGTTCTCGCATCGGACACAAGCATTGGCGTGGATGGTGATACGCTCCGAATTGAGATGGTTGTTAAGGAAGACGGCGGGGCGCGGAGTCTCACGAAGGTTGGTGCTGGTACCTTGCAGTTGGAAGAGGACAATACCTACACCGGCGCGACCATCGTTAATGCGGGCACACTTTCGTTGCTCGGTTCGCTGGATTCCGGGAGTGCGCTGGAGGTGGGAGGCGGCACGTTTTCCTACGGCGGTTCGGCTGCCCAGACGGTCAATGGTCTGACCGTGAATTCGGGTGTCTCGGTGGTCAACAACACCAATACAGGCGATGCCAATGTTCTCAATCTTGGCGCCATCACCCGTAATCCCGGGGGGATCGTCAATTTCGCTAACGCGACGGCTGCCAACAATGTCATCACCACCACCACGGCCAATAACAACGGCATCCTCAGTCCGGGGGCCAGGGTGGGATCGGATTGGGCCGCGAACGATGGATCTGGCAACATCGT
>SLQN01000543.1 GCA_007131465.1 Paracoccaceae bacterium | reverse complement strand
TCGGACAGGTTATAGGTGCCGTCCTCGTTCATCGTGTGGCTCGGGTCATCGATCAGCCGGATATAGGGCGCAATATCGCCCGCAGGCCAGCGCCGGGTCATCAGCTTCTCGCGCGCTTCCGCCGGGTCGGCCGAGGCGCGGATCGTGGCCACAACTTCATCGACATTCGACACGGCCACGGCCAGACCGCACAGCACATGGCTGCGCTCGCGCGCCTTGTTCAACTCGTAGGCCGTGCGCCGCGTCACGACTTCCTCGCGGAACCCGATGAAAGCCGTCAGGAAATCGCGCAGGGTCAGTTGCTCGGGCCGCCCGCCGTTCAGCGCGAGCATGTTGCAGCCGAAACTGGTCTGCATCGGCGTGAAGCGGAACAACTGGTTGAGCACCACATCGGGCGTGGCGTCGCGCTTCAACTCCACCACCACGCGCACACCGACACGGTCGGATTCATCCGCGACCGAGGAAATCCCCTCGATCTTCTTCTCGCGCACCGCATCGGCGATCCGCTCGACCATCGTCGATTTGTTCACCTGATAGGGGATTTCATCGATGATGATCGCAAAGCGGTCCTTGCGCACTTCCTCGATATGGGTCTTCGCACGGATGACCACCGATCCGCGACCGTCCAGATAGGCCTTGCGCGCGCCGGACCGGCCAAGAATCAGCCCGCCTGTCGGAAAATCGGGCGCGGGCACGAATTCCATCAGTTCCGCACTGGTCAGGTCCGGGTTTTCGATCAGGGCCAGGGTCGCGTCGACCACCTCGCCCAGATTATGCGGCGGGATATTGGTCGCCATGCCGACAGCGATGCCGCCTGCCCCATTGACCAGCATGTTGGGAAAGCGCGCGGGCAGGACCGTCGGTTCGCGGTCGCGGCCATCGTAATTGTCCTGAAAATTGACTGTATCCTTGTCGATATCGGCCAGCAGCGCCGCCGCTGCCTCCTCCATGCGCACTTCGGTATAGCGCATGGCGGCCGCGTTATCGCCATCAAGCGAGCCGAAATTGCCCTGCCCGTCCAGCAGCTTCAGCGACATCGAGAAGGGCTGCGCCATGCGTACCAGCGCATCATAGATCGCGCTGTCGCCATGCGGGTGATACTTGCCCATGACATCGCCCACCGACCGCGCCGATTTGCGGTAAGGCTTGTCATGGGTGTTGCCGGCCTCGTACATGGCATAAAGAATGCGCCGGTGCACAGGTTTTAAGCCGTCGCGCAAATCGGGAATGGCCCGACTGACGATCACGCTCATGGCGTAATCCAGATACGAGGCCCGCATCTCCTGCGTGATCGAAATGCTGGGGCCGCTGGGGCTTGATGGCGGCATTTCATCCATGTTTTCAGGGGTTTCCGGACTATCGCTCACCTTGGCCTCGCATGCTCTTTCGCCACTCAAGATGTGGTTGGGCGCACCTTATCAGAACCACGATATAGGGTGCAATGGCCGCTGCCCCTTTCCCTTGGCAGCCATATTTCATAAGTGCCAACAACATGTTTTCATTGAAAATTATCTTCTCTTCGGCATGATTTAACGGGCAAGCACAGACCAAGAGGTTTCATATGACTGCACACCCTGTCGAACTCATGCTCAAGGGCTATGGCCTGACCACGGCGGAAATGACCTACCGCATGCCCGATCACCGGCATGTCCTCAATATCTTCCTGTGGCAGGACTACGATCTGGCACCCGACTATCCGCGCCTGTTCGAATTCATCGAATTCTGGCAGGACAGCGTCGAGGGTCCGCTGCATTCCGTGCGCTTCACGCATCGCAAGCAACTTGCGGCGGGCGAATGGCGCAATGTCGTGGGCGAATTCGAGGTCGGTGGCTTTTCGCGCCAGAACCTGCGCCTGCACTAGGCCCGCAGCCGCAGGCTGGCCAGCCACAGCGCGGCAAGCCCGAAAGACGCCACCGCATTCCAGCTAGCCATCGACAGGCCCAGCATCTCCCATGGGACCTCGTCGCAGCGCACCACGGGGGCGGCCATGATTTGCGCCAGCAATTCTTCAGGCGACAGGCGTGACAGATCCCCCCCTGCGCTGCAACTGGAAGGCCCCGGCCACCAGCCACGCTCGACCCCGGTGTGATAGACCCCGATCCCGCCCGATGTCGCCGCACCTGCCGCCCCGATCACCGCAAAGAGCGGGCTGCCAAGGGCCAGCGCGCCCGCGCCGAGCAATGCCACGACATGCGGCCAGCGCTGCCAAATGCACAGCGCACAAGGGGCCATGCCGCCCAGATGCTCGAAGGCCAGCGCCCCGAGCAAGAGCCCGATCGACCCCGCCAATGCGAGATACTGAACCTGCCTGCGCATCACAGAAACCTTATGGCCAGAAAACCGCCCAGAAGCATCGCCATGAAGACGGAAAAGACAAGTCCCAACCGGCGTTCGATGAAATCACGAATGGGTGCGCCGAATTTCCACAACAACGCCGCAACAATAAAGAACCGCAATGCCCGCGCGATGATCGAGGCCACCATAAACACCCACAGGTTCAGCGCAGTCGCCCCCGACAGGATCGTGATCACCTTGTAGGGAAATGGCGTCACCCCCGCGATCAGCACCGCCCACGCGCCCCAGTCATTGTAACGCGCCTGGAACTCGGCGAAATAGGCGTCCTTGCCGTAAAATTCCAGCACGGGCCGGCCCAGCGTCTCGAACGCGCCATAGCCGATCCAGTAGCCCAGCACCCCGCCCGCAACCGACGCGACAGTGGCAACGCCCGCGATGACAAAGGCGCGATTGGGCCGCGCCACGATCATGGCGATCATCAGCACATCGGGCGGAATCGGAAAGACCGAACTCTCGATGAAGGCGACGAAAGCCAGCGCCCAGAGTGCGTTGGGGTGGCGCGCAAGCGACAAGGTCCAGTCGTAAAGCCCTCGGAGCACTGCGTTCATCCATTTCATTTTGGTAAAAAAAATCGCGGCGTGCGAAGCAGAGCCCGAGGCAGGCCCGCGCGAGGACCTACGCCGCAGGCAGGGTCAGCCCGATCACCCCTAGCCCCCAGCGCACCAGATCATCCAGCACCGCGTCG
>SLQN01000094.1 GCA_007131465.1 Paracoccaceae bacterium | reverse complement strand
CCCGAAGCCCATCTTGGCGTTTTCATGGATCAAATGGTCGCCAAGCGCAAATATCTGACCGATGAGGAACTAATCGAACTGATGGCCTTGTGCAGTATTCTGCCCGGACCGACCAGCTCGCAGACCATCGTGTCGATCGGACACAAAATGGGCGGGCCCATACTGGCGCTACTGACCATGCTCGTTTGGTCAGCCCCCGCACTCATTGTAATGACTGCCGTTTCGTTCCTCTATGCCCTGCTCGCCGCAACGAATGTATCCACCGATCTGTTGCGTTACGTGGGACCCATGGCCGTCGGCTTCATCGTCCTTGCGGCCTACCGCATCGGACGAAAAGTGCTGACCGACTGGCTCACAATTGGACTGCTGGTTGCCAGCACCATTGCCACCTACTTTGTCCGCTCACCGTGGATCTTCCCGCTGGTGCTGCTGGCAGGCGGTGCGCTTGCCATTCTGGTTTCAAAAGAAAAAGACATCTGGAACCGCGTTCGCATTCGCCCCCCATGGCCTTATTTGATCCTCTTTGCCGGACTTGCGATCGGCTCCCTCGCCGCAGCCTACTTAACTGACATCCAGTTTTTTGGTCTGTTTGAGCGCTTCTATCGCTACGGTTATCTCGTCTTCGGCGGTGGACAAGTCATCGTCCCGGTCATGCATGGTGAATTGGTGGTCGTCAATGAATACATGACCAACGAAGAGTTCCTCACTGGCTACGGTCTCGTCCAAGGACTTCCTGGCCCCATGTTCAGCTTTGCCGCCTATGCGGGTGGACTGGCCGCACGCGGCGCTTCCGTATGGTATCAACTGGCTGGTGCCATCGCGGGCGGCATCGGCATCTTTCTCCCTGGCTTGCTGCTCATCTATTTCGTCTACCCCGTTTGGGAAAAGCTTCGCCAAATCCGGGCCATCAAGATTTCCCTCAAGGGTATCAATGCCGTCGCAGGCGGCATGATCCTTGCGGCAGCCATCATCCTGATCCGGGCCAATGGGTTTGCCCCCGCCACCCTTGTAGCGACTATCCTGACACTCGCACTCCTGGCCACCCGCAAAGTCCCGGCCCCCATACTCGTCATCCTCGCCCTGCTCGCCGGTATAATCTTTTAGCAAGCAACCTGCCAATATGAAAATATAACCAAGATGATGCACGGGAGAACCTTTGTAGCCTCGGTCGCCAGACCGCGGAAGGATGGGACTAACTTTGTCTCGCACCTTGTCCAATTCGACGAAGTGCGAGACAAGGTGCGAGACAAGGGATATCGAGCACATATGCCAAATGTAAAGGTCATTTATTAACGACTCCCAAAACACAAAAAGGAACCAGCATGAAAAAACTAAAGATCCTATTCCTCTGCACCGGAAACTCCTGCCGCAGCCAAATGGCTGAAGGCTGGGCCAAAGCGCTCAAGAGCGATACCATCGAAGCCTATTCCGCCGGCATTGAAACGCACGGACTCAATCCCAATGCCGTCAAAGTCATGGCTGAAGCTGGTGTCGATATTTCCAGTCACACCTCCAAGAATACCGACGCCATCAAGGGCATCCCCTTCGATTACGTCATCACCGTCTGCGGCCACGCCAACGAGACGTGTCCCGTCTGGCTCAGCGGCAAAGCAAAAATCATGCACGCTGGATTCGAAGATCCCCCGGCCCTCGCGCGCCAACTTGCAGCCGAAGGTGCCAGCGAAGAAGCCCAGCTCGATTGCTACCGCCGCGTCCGCGATCAGATCAAAGCCTACATCGAACAACTACCGGAATCTCTCTCACATCCCCAGCCATAAATCACGCCCTTGCCATCCCTCTTCCTGTCTGCTACATTCCGCCTATGCACTTAATGGATCCTGTATTCATTTTTGCCTTTGTCGTGGGGGGACTCCTCCATATGAACGTGGTGCTGTATGCACAGCAGCTTGAGCCTGTCGAACCCATTGAACAGCAACCGGCTCAAGTCGGGGCGGCATTCCCCTTACCAGCATATGAGGTGCCAGCGACACTACGCGCTGCAGACATTCCCGGCTTATCCTTGCAACATCCCGAATATGCAGGATTGCTCGCTTTTCAGTTTGGACCACAGACAAACGAAACCCTTTATCTTGTTTTTGATTGCAGCACGAAATTCCAGCAACATGACATCCTGTGGCTTTACATTCCTGAAGATAGTCAGCTGGGCAATCCCGAGCATGTTCGCGGAAGATCTGATTCCGATGGTAATATGGCGTTTCGCAGCATTCTGCTCGAAAGTGCCTTTGAAAATGTAACGATCCAGTACCGTATCAGCATTAACACCGACACCCGGTGGCATCCTTGTACCATACGGGCACATGTCACGGTTGACGCAACGATACAAATCATACGACCAAAACGCAGGATCTTGGCTTATAAATTAGTTGGGAGAATGCGACCGAGTCTGCATGCCGACAGCGTATTCACTGTTCAACAGCTCTTGCACCACCCCGTTCTCACGGCGCGCTGGGCGCAATATGCCAGAAGTATAAGACTAGAAACACGCTTGAAGCATGGCAACTTTGGATTTTTCCCGGGCAACGGTTTTGACCGCCGTGCCGATGTTCGCATTATGGAGGGGGAGGAACTTCGCGCGCGAGACCGCGTTTTGATTGAAAGCTTTGGCGATCGCGAGTATTTTATCTATACACCCCGGCGCAGACTGCGCAGCCATACACCGCATACCACAGAAATCACCGTTAATCTGGATCCCCTGTTCGACGAACAAAACTACAGCTTCACCCATACATTTCGCTAAACATACCTGGCAAGCGCACCAAGATGATACGAAGATGGCCAGCTTCGCTGGATGACCAATCAAATTTTCGCCTTCTTGACATGCATGTATTGCCTATATACAATGCAGGCACATTGAAAAACAAAAACATACAATACACCATTCGCGATATCCCGCCACGCGTCGACAGGCGGTTGCGTGAGCGTTCCACTAGCTATGGTAGCAGTTTGAATCAAGTGGCCGTGCTTGCACTCAGTCAGGCTGTCGGTCTGGATGAGCAGCCACACGAATTTCACGATCTGG
>SLQN01000511.1 GCA_007131465.1 Paracoccaceae bacterium | reverse complement strand
GTGGCAAACCCCACCACGCCGTTGTCGTTCAAGCAGGAAAAAGACACCGAGTTTCGAGATACAGTGGTGACACTGCTGCTGGACAATTCCGGCTCCATGCGCGGGCGGCCCATCTCGATTGCGGCGATCTGTGCCGATGTGCTGGCCCGGACGCTGGAGCGATGCAGTGTAAAGGTGGAGATTCTGGGCTTCACCACCCGCGCCTGGAAAGGCGGCCAGTCGCGCGAACGCTGGCTGCAACAAGGCCGCAGCCTGCAACCGGGGCGGCTGAATGACCTGCGCCATATCATCTACAAGCAGGCCGATGCCCCCTGGCGGCGCGTGCGCCCCAATCTGGGCCTGATGATGAAGGAAGGGTTGCTGAAGGAAAATATCGACGGTGAGGCGCTGGAATGGGCGCACAGGCGGATGATGGCCCGGCCCGAGGCGCGGCGCATCCTGATGGTCATTTCGGACGGCGCACCTGTGGATGATTCCACGCTTTCGGTGAACCCGTCGAATTACCTGGAAAAGCATCTGCGCGACGTGATCGCCATGGTGGAACGGCGCAAGGCCGTCGAATTGCTGGCCATCGGGATCGGGCATGATGTGACACGCTATTATGAGCGCGCCGTCACCATTACAGATGTCGAGCAATTGGCGGGCGCGATGACCGAACAACTGGCCGCGCTGTTCGACAAGGACCCCCGCGCAAGGGCGCGGTTTCGAGGCATCCGGCGGGCAAGTTGATGGCAGGGGTGTTGCGCAAACCGATTGGGGCGGCTTGATGCCTGCGCCCATAGCGCCAGTTTAAGCCCATGTGGATTCTTGGTCCCGATACTGTCGCAAACAGCACGGCCCTGCAAATTCGCTGGCTGCCGCGCCGGTTTCTGGCGCGGACGGCGCTTTACCCGCGAAATGGCGGCTGGCGGCTCTGGCTGCGGGTGATTTTCGAGATGGAAGTGCTGCGCTATACCCTCACACTCGCGCCCTTCGTTGTCGCGGCCGTGGTCTGGCCAAAATATGCCATAGTCATCGCGCAGGCCCCAGTGCTGATGGTAGTCGCGATCTATCTGATCGAATCGCGCCTGCTGCGCGCCACGCTGGAGCAGCGCGCGAAACTGGCCTCTGAGGATGAGATCGAACGCGGCATGGATCTGTTGCGCAGCCGCGCGCGCGCGATCCTGTCGAAAATCGCGGCCGGGCGCGGGTTGCAGTCGGGCTGCCTGCATCTGGTGATCGAGCAGTCAGACCTGCTGCGCATCCCGCCGCTGACGCTGGTTTCGGTGCAATCCGAAGACGGGCCGGAATTGCTGGCGTTGGACGACACAGAGCGCGCGCTGGTGGCCGCAGAATTGTTCGCGCTTCCGCTGCGCGAGGTGGATTTGCAGCGCATAAGTCTGGCCCGGAAGATCGAACTGCATGACCTGACCTTCGCCCCGGCGCAGCTTTCGGCCCATGCACGGATGGCAGCCCTCATGGCCGCGCGTTCAGCGGGCGAGTGACAGGACCCGCCCGAACGGCATCTTGCGCGGCTCTGGGTCGGGGCTGGCCCACAGTACCGGGCAGGGCGGGGGGCCGGGCGCAGTCGGGCCATCAAGATCGCTAAGAATGACCAGCATCGACGGGCGCAGGGCGCAAGCGCGCGCCAGAACCGGGCGGAAATCCGTGCCGCCGCCTTCCGGCAACTCCAGACTGGCCAGCGTCTGGCGCCATTGCGCAGGGGCCAGCGGGGTTTCAGCGCGGATATCCTCGTCAAAGATCAGCAGCGTCAGGTCGGCATGCATCCGCCGCGCCATGCTGCCGGTCTCGCTTAGGAAGCGGCGGATCGTCCCGATCGGGATCGAGCCGGAACAATCCAGCGCGACCAGCAGTGTCGGGGCTGCCCCGCGCGCAGCGGGCGCTGGTTGCCATGGTGGCAGAGGCGCGTTCTTTTGTAAGGCCTGCCCGGCGAGGGCGAGCCAGCGGCGCGACGGGCGCACAGGGGGCAGGGCAGGGCGATGCAGCAGTGCGCGCATCACCAGACGCCGCAGCAGCATCTCCCACGGAACCTGCGCTTGCGGTAGATCGGCCAACCGCAGCCCCATTGCCCCCAGCCCGATACCGGCTGTCCGCCCGGCGGCCAGTGCACGGGTCAGATGTGCGCGCCAGTCGCCCGCGTCAGGTGCATCGGGCGCGCCCATGTCCTCGCCTTCGGACGCAGCGGGCAAAAGGTCGGGCTGAAACCCCTGCGCGCTGGCATAGCCGCGCACCGGCCCATTTCCACCCTTTGACCGCCCACCGCCCTCCGACTTTTGCAGCAGATGATACAGGCGTTCCGCGTCCCATGCGGCCAGCAGTTGCGCAGGCTGATCAGCCTGCTTCAGAACGGCCATCAGCCCGCCAAGGCGCAGCGCCGGACGCGGCAGGGCATGGCCTGCCGCAAGGATCGCCTCGTTGACCAGCGCGTCACAGCCGATCTGCCAGATTTCCGCGTCGAAATCCTGGCCCTGCCGGTCGGACATGGCCTGCATCCGGGCCGGGTGCTGCAGGGCCACATGCAGGATGTGATGCCCCGCAAGCCCGATCTGTTCGTGCAAGGGAAGCTCCGCGAACCCAGCGCCATAGCGGATCTCGGTGCCTTGGGTTTCAGCCAGACCAGTAAGGTGGCCATCCCGATGCGCGCACCAGAGCGAGAGGGCCGCCAAAGCCGGGTCGCGTTCGGTCAGCGCCTGCAATGCCGCTGTGGCGCGGCTGGAATGGCGCGGCTCAGCCAAGCCCGCGCGCCTCGCGCTCGGCGGCGTAATCGGCATAGGCTGCCGAGGACAGAAAAATCTCCTGCCAGCCGTGTTCAAGCGATTTCGCGATCAAGAGTTCGAACCCATGCGTGCCAAGTTCCGCCAGTGGCATGGCCGCAAAGGGCGCGCCGCGTGATTTCCCAAGGCCGCGCAACTCGGCCATGATGTCGATGATCCGGGCCAGTGTGTCCGTATCCGCCCGCGCGACCAGCGCATAGACCAGCGCCGTCATTCCGTGCAGCGACGCCGGGTAAAGCGTCAACCGGTTGCGCGTCTCCAGCAGGGCCTCGATCTGGACCGTCGCGGCGATCTCTTCGGCGATCAGCCGGAACTCTGCCGCCACGGCCTCGCCCAGCACCCCGGCAATCGCGATGTTGCGCAAACCGCGCTCCGGGATGGCCGTCAAGATTTGCGATACCCGCGCCCAGGAACGGGGCGTGCAGGCGATCATCTCGCCGCGCCGCAACGCCGTTTCGGTCGTATCCAGACAATCCGGGCGCGTGCGGATGAACGCGATTACGGCAGGGTTCAGGCCCTGTGGCACGGCATAGTTGCGCAGCCAGTCATCAGCATCGGCCTCCAGCCGCAGATGGATGAGCCGGTCTGATAGCGCGGTTCCCATTTCATAGGCGATGGCCCCATCTTCGACCATGTTGCCGGCGGCCACCAGAAAACAGCTATCCGGCAGCTTGTGCGGGCCGACGCGGCGTTCCTGTAGCAGGCCGTAGACGGTAGGTTGGAGATGCGGAGCAGCGGCGGTCAATTCGTCCAGAAACAGGACCGACGGCCGGGTCGGGTCGTCGGGCAGGTCTTCGGGGCGAAACCAGACCGTGCGGCGCGCTTCCAGATCGAAGAAGGGCAGGCCGCGCAAATCCTGGGGTTCGATCGTGGTCAGGCGCAGGTCATGCAGCACAGCGCCGATCTCGGATGCGAGTTGCTGGACGATCTCTGTCTTGCCGATGCCCGGGCGGCCGTGCAGCATCCAGCTTGCCATCATGCCATCATCACGCTGCGCGGCCCAGCCTGCGCGCAGCAGATCAGCGGCCTGCCCTGCGGAAACCGGTGTTGTGTTGACCATTTGCCTCTGCCTCGCCGTATCTGCTGGTATAACAGTTGGCGCAGGGCGCGGGATTGGCAAGGCAAATTGGCGCGCCTGTTGCGTTGCAGTCGATCAGGTTCAGCGCTTTGCGACGAAACCGTTTTGCAAGAATCATTCGCCCATCGCGTAACCCGCGCCGCGCACAGTGCGGATCGGGTCTTCGCCGCCCTGAGCGCAAAGCGTCTTGCGCAGGCGCCCGACATGCACATCAACTGTGCGCGTGTCGATATAGATGTCGCGGCCCCACACCCGGTCCAGCAGCGCTTCGCGGGTCCAGACCTTGCCGGGCCGTTCCATGAAGGCGGCCAGCAGGCGAAACTCGGTCGGGCCGAGATGCAGCGTCTTGCCTCCGCGCGTCACGCGATATGTGTCGGCATCCAGCCGGATATCGCACAATTCAAGCGTTTGCCCCGTCGTTGCGGGTCGCAGGCGGCGCAGATTGGCGCGAACGCGCGCAACCAGTTCGGCCACCGAATAGGGTTTGACGATATAATCATCGGCCCCGGTATCCAGCCCGCGCGCGCGGTCGCTTTCCTCGGAGCGGGCCGAGACCATGATGATCGCGGCTTCACGTCCTGCGGGCGAAGCCTTGATCTGGCGGCAAGCCTCAAGCCCGGAAAGCCGGGGCAGCATCCAGTCCAGCAGAACGATATCCGGCCCCTGTTCGGTCACGGCCAGCACGGCTTCTTCGCCATCCTTGGCCGTGGCCACCCGAAAGCCCGCCGCCTTGAGGTTGTAGCTGAGCAGCGCAAGCTGCGCGGGCTCGTCATCGACGATCAGCACAAGTGGCGCAGCGTGCTGGGCCATATCCAGCATCATTCGTTCGGCGCAGCGATGGTGGCGGTGGAATGCCCCTTCTCGCGATCTTCGGCGTGGCGGCCATCAATCACGAAGATCACATGCTCCGCGCCATGCGTCACCAGATCGCCCATGCGTTCTATGTTCTTGGCAATGAAGACATAATGCAGGCAGGGTGTGATATTGCGCGGGTCTTCCATCATATGCGTGATGAATTCGCGAAACAGCGCGTTGGTCATGTCATCGACCTCGATATCGCGGGTAATAACATCGCGCGCAAGATCGGCGTCCATGCGCGCGAAAGCATCGAGCATGTCCTTGAGCATCTGACCGACCAGCCGGGCCTGACGCCGCAACGCCCCTGCCGCCCCGTCGATCACGGGCGCGGTGATCAGCACGGGCACGCGTTTGGCCATGTTCTTGGCATAATCGCCCAGCCGCTCCAGTTCCCCGGCCATTTTCATGATCGCCACGGCAGAGCGCAGGTCATCGGCCTGGGGCTGGCGCAGCGCGAGCAGGCGGACGACCTGCTGGTTGATGTCCTGTTCAAGCCCGTCGATCACCTTGTCGCCCTGCACGACCTGTGCGGCCAGGTCCTCGTCACGGGTTTCAAGCGCATTCGCCGCGTTGACGATGGCGGTTTCGACATGCCCGCCCATGGCGAGCACGTTCATGCGTATCGCTTCCAGGTCGCGATCGAAAGATGATAGAGTATGCGGTTTCATGAACATGGTCCTCTTGCCTGGGCATGGCCTACCGCGCGAATGTAACATCAATGTGACGCGCCGCGCGGTCGCGGTCAGGGTGTGTGGTCCTTGCGCCGAAACCGGACTGAGCACCCCTTACACTTACCCCTGCATGACGCCCATCATCATTCTTTTGGCCCGATCATGTCTTCGGGCCGGACCACGCGGTCGAAGGTTTCTGCATCGACAAAGCCCAGCCGGATCGCTTCTTCCTTTAGGGTCGTGCCGTTCTTGTGCGCGGTCTTGGCGACGGTCGTTGCGTTGTCATACCCGATCGTGGGCGCAAGTGCCGTGACCAGCATCAGCGATTCCTTCATCAGCCGGTCGATCCGGTCGCGGTTGGCCTGTGTGCCGACGACCATGTTGTCGGTGAAAGATGACGCGGCATCGCCCAGAAGCTGCATGCTTTGCAACACGTTATAGCTCATCATCGGATTGTAGACATTCAGTTCGAAATGCCCTTGCGACCCGGCGAACCCGACCGCCGCATCATTGCCCATGACATGCGCGCAAACCATCGTCAGGGCCTCGGCCTGTGTCGGGTTTACCTTGCCGGGCATGATGCTTGATCCGGGCTCATTCTCGGGCAGGATCAACTCGCCAAGGCCGGACCGGGGGCCGGACCCAAGAAGGCGCATGTCATTGGCGATCTTGAACAGCGACGCCGCAACAGTCTTAAGCGCGCCCGAGAACATGACCATCGCATCATGTGCGGCCAGAGCGTCGAACTTGTTCGGCGCCGTCACGAATGGAAGACCTGTGATTTCAGCAAGATGCGCGGCGACATTCACGTCCCACCCCTTGCGGGTGTTCAGCCCGGTGCCGACAGCCGTGCCGCCCTGAGCCAACTCGTAAATATGCGGCAGGCACATCTGCACCCGCGCGATCCCCATCTTGACCTGATGCGCATAGCCGCCGAATTCCTGCCCCAGGGTTAGCGGTGTAGCGTCCTGCGTGTGGGTGCGCCCGATCTTGATGATATCCTTGAATTCCTGGGACTTGGCGGCAAGGGCGTGATGCAGTTTTTCGAGCCCTGGCAACAGGACGTCGCGCGCCAGCATGCCGATGGCAACATGCATTGCCGTGGGAAACGTGTCGTTGCTGGACTGGCCCATGTTGACATGGTCATTGGGATGAACTGGGTCCTTCGACCCAAGCGTGCCGCCCAGAATTTCGATTGCCCGGTTCGAGATGACCTCATTGGCGTTCATGTTCGATTGCGTGCCGGACCCGGTCTGCCAGACAACCAGCGGGAAATTGTCATCAAACTTGCCCTCGAACACTTCACGCGCGGCCTGTACCATGGCGCTGCCGCGTGTTGCGTCCAGGCTACCCTGCTCCATATTGACCAGTGCACAGGCCCATTTGATCGCGCCGAGCGCGCGGATGATCGGCACAGGCTGGCGTTCCCAGCCGATCGGGAAATTCCGGATCGAGCGCTGGGTCTGCGCGCCCCAATACTTGTCGGAGGGAACATCAAGCGGACCGAAACTGTCGGATTCTCGGCGGGTGGCGGACATGCGCAGGCTCCTTGCGGCAGGTGGTTGCCGCAGTCCTAGCGTGGTGCTGACAGGAAATCAATCTGCATGCGACGGCATACCGCCATCTACTTGCGGAAGCGATCCAGACTGACGACTTCGCCACTTTTCTCTTCGGACTTGGCGTCTTCCAGCATCGGTGCCTCGTCGTCGTCCTCATCTTCGTCGTCCAGATCATCCTGCTGCAATTCGAACCGCAGGCCGAATTCCACCGAAGGGTCCACGAAGGTCGATATCGAATCGAAGGGGATATAAAGCGGTTCCGGCGAGTTGCCGAAATTCAGAGTGATGGCGAACCCGTCTTCCTCGACCACCAGATTGTCGAACCAGTGTTGCACGACAAGCGTGATTTCTTCGGGATAGCGCGCGCGCAGCCAGTCGGCCATCTGCATGTCGGGATGGGTCGTGTCGATGGTGATGAAGAAATGGTGTTCCCCGGGCAATCCGTTCTGTGCGACGCCTTCCATTACCTTGCGGATCAGACCCCGCATGGCGTCGTGCATCAGAATGCCATATTCAATTCCGCGACTCATGCGCCCTCTCTTTGCTGCAGTCGAGCATAGGCGTTTCGCAGGCGAATAAAAGCCCTGTCACGTCAGGATTGCCAAAAATCCATCTCGCACAGGCCGCGTATTTGATCGGGTCGGGAAAACAAAGTGCAGGCTTCTGTTGCCAGGTGCCTGCGGACCCCGCCTTACGCGGCTAAGCGCAAGGACTTAGGTTTCGGTTTGGTTACTGCTTACGCAGCAACTGCTACCGGAGCACGGTTGTCATTTGCAACTGTACATTTTGCACCGATAACGGTGGTGGCTCACCGGGACAAAGCTAACCCCTTTAGACGTTCGTCGATCCTGTTTCGGCCCCATGATCCCCAAATGAAGGATATTTGGTGGAGCCGCCGGGTACCGCCCCCGGGTCCGATCCGCGTATTACGAGCGCGTTTATGTCCATAGTCTCCGAAGAGACACTTGTTATCTAGGCAATGGGAAAGGTCGATGCAAGGGGCCAGTGCCATGACCACCAGGACGCATGGCTGGATCAGGGCCGTCCGTTATCGCGGAATATTTGCGCGGCCAAGAGGACGCGCGCGGTTGCAGTAACAAGGCACAACGCACCGAACCCCCATGCCAGCGGCACGAACCAGTGCGGAAGCAGGCACAGCAGTAGGAAGAACAGGATCGTCTCGGTCCCTTCCAGAAGACCGCCGGTAAAATACAGCGACTTCACCCCATGCGCCCCGCTGCGCATCTGCTTTTTCTCGGCCAGAACCGCAAAGCCCAGGAACGACCCGCCATCCACACAGAAACTCAGCAGCAGGAACGCGCCTGCAATGCCGTTGGCCTGCGGGACCAGGCTGACAAAGGCCAGCGGGATCGCGCCGTAGAAGACATAGTCGCACACGATATCCAGATAGCCGCCGAAATCCGTCACCCCCTGCGCGCGCGCCACGGCACCATCCAGCCCGTCTGCCAGGCGCGACGCCAGAATGAACAGGATCGCCAACGCAAATGCGCTTGCCAGGATCGCGCCTGCCGCAGCCAGCCCGAACCCCAGCCCGATCAGGCTGATCATGTTCGCACTGATCCCGGTGCGGGCCAGTCGCCCACCCAGCCGGTTCAATGGCGGATCGATCATCGGTCTGATGTGACGGTCGAGCATCAGGTATCCTTGGTCGCAATCGTACATGAAACACGCCAAGCAGAGCGCGGGAGATAAATGACACTGTGGCATATCGCAACCCTCGGCAAGCCCCATTGACCCGCTTGACGCCGCCCCCTACCACTTGTGAACTTACCTCGCGTCAAGGACAGGGCATGTTTCAGACCTACACGGCCAGCACCCGGCCCGACGACCATCCGCCCCGGCTGACCGCCCTGCGCGCGCGGCTGCGGGCTGCGGGGATCGCGGGCTATATCCAGCCGCGCGCGGACGCGCATCAGGGCGAATATGTCGCAGCTTGCGACGACCGGCTGGCATGGCTGACGGGCTTTACCGGGGCTGCCGGGTTCTGCATCGTGCTGCCTGATCGCGCTGGCCTGTTTGTCGATGGCCGCTACCGCATGCAGGCGCGGCTGCAATGCACGGCGGATTTCACGCCCGTCAACTGGCCTGAAACAAAGGTTTCCGACTGGCTGCGCGCGGTTTTGCCGGACGGGGGGGTCATCGGGTTCGACCCATGGCTGCACACGCCGGACGAGATCGAGACGCTTGAAGCCGGGCTTGGCGACAGCGGTATCGAGTTGCGCGCACTGGCCAACCAGATCGATCTGCTCTGGCATGATCGCCCCGCCCCCCCGGCTGCGCCCGCGCGGGCCTATCCAGAGGCGCTGGCGGGGCTGCCCTCCAGCGCGAAGCGCGCGCAACTGGCAAGCGCGCTGCGCGAGGCACGTCAGAGCGCGACAGTGCTGACACAACCCGACAGCATCTGCTGGCTCCTGAACATCCGGGGAGGAGATCTGCCGCGCGTCCCGGTGATTCAGGGCTTTGCCATCGTACATGACGATGGCCGCGTTGATCTGTTCACCAACCCCGAGAAAGTCGCGACGCTCACATTGGAAAAGGGCGTGCAGGTGCGCCCGGTTGTGGCGTTCGAGCCCGCGCTGCGCACGCTGAGCGGGCCGGTGCGCCTGGACAAGGCGACAGTGCCCCTGCAGGTCGTATCGGTCCTGCGCGAAGCAGATGTTTCTATTGCCTATATGCAGGACCCCTGCGCGCTGCCCAAGGCCCGCAAGACCGAGGCCGAACTCGCGGGCGCGCGCGCCGCCCATCTGCGCGATGGCGCGGCGATGGTGGAATTCCTGTCCTGGCTGGACGCGCAAGCCGCCATTCTGGTGGCACAGCCCGACCGTGTGCTGACCGAAATCGACATTGCCCGCAAGCTGGAGGCCTGCCGAAGTGCGACCGGCACGCTGGAGGACATCAGTTTCGACACGATTGCCGGGTCGGGGCCGAATGGAGCGATCGTGCATTACCGCGTCTCGGAGGACACGAACCGCAGGCTTGTGCCCGGCGATCTGATGTTGGTCGATTCGGGCGGGCAGTATCTGGATGGCACGACCGACATTACCCGCACCATCGCCATCGGTCCTGTCGGCACGCGCGAGGCCGAGTGCTTCACCCTTGTCCTGCAAGGCATGATCGCGCTGTCGCGGGCGCGGTTTCCGCGCGGGGTGGCCGGGGGCCATCTGGATGCCCTTGCACGTTATCCGCTCTGGCTTGCGGGGTTGGATTATGATCATGGCACGGGGCACGGTGTGGGCGCCTTCCTGTCGGTGCATGAAGGCCCGCAGCGCCTGTCGCGCATCAGCACCGTGCCACTGGCCGAAGGGATGATCCTGTCCAACGAGCCGGGCTACTATGCCGAAGGCGCTTTTGGCATCAGGCTGGAAAACCTTGTCACAGTGCGCAAGGGTCAGCCCCCCGAGGGGGGGGATGCGCGCGACTGGCTGGAATTCGAGACCCTGACCCTCGCCCCCATCGACCGCCGCCTTGTGTTGACAAGCCTGCTTTCGGCCGGGGAACGGCTATGGCTCGATCGCTATCATGCGCGTGTGGCAACGCTGCTGTCGCCACTTGTCTCCGAGCGCGCGGCGCAATGGTTGCGCGCGGCCTGCGCACCGCTGTGATCTGTCGGGATGATGCGGTGATCTGACCTGACGAAGCGGGGTAGGGTGCGCCCCGGCCTGTGCTTTGCCTTTTCTGGCAAAGCCTGCAATAAGCTATCTCAGATCATGAAACGAGAGGACAGACGCAAGATGACGAGCATCAGGATTTACCCCGCGCAGGGCAAATGGGTTGTGCGCGCTAACGGCGCTGTGATTGGCGAAAGCATGCGCGCTTTGGAAGTTGTGCAGCGGGACTACCCTTTCGTGATCTATTTTCCGCGCACAGACATCGCTGCTGCCGTGCTGGAACCCTCCGACCGCCCCTTGTTCTGCGATGACCGGGGCGAGGGCGTGCATTTCCACGTCTCCAGCCCCGAAGGGATCATCCTGAACGCGGCTTACGAGTTGACAACCCCGACCGAAGCTGCGGCGCAGCTAAGGGATCATCTTGCATTTGATGCTGGCAAGGTTACGGTCGAACGGGTCTGACCTTGCCCCCTGCCGAGGGTTGATGCGCGTCGAACAGGGCCAGCGTTTCGCTCAGGAACTGCTCGCGCAGGGCCGGGCGCTCCATCAGCAATTCATGCAGCGCGCCGTCCAGCAGGCGCAACTGCCCGCCTGGCCAGTCGGCCATCCGCGCCCTGATCGCCTCGGGCGACACCAGCATTTCACGCGTACCAAGCCCGCAGATCGCGGGAAGGTTGGGGGCGGGCAGAGCGGCAAGCGCGCTCGTTTCGGCCAGCGCGGCCACGAGCCAGCGCAGGCTGGGTGCGCCAAGGCGCAATTCGGGATGGGTCAGCACTTGATGCTGCATCCAGGCATAGGTGTCTGCATCGCCGGAAAGTTCGTTGAGATCGAAGGGATTTTCCCACAAGCGAAACTCGATCCCAGCGCCGGGGATTTCGCGCAGATCCCACCCCGCCAGCCGCAGCCCCGCTGTCACGGCCTTGACAGCGCGGCGCATGGGCCGGCCCATGCGCAAACCCCACATGGGCGCGCTGAAACTGGCTGCGCGGGCGGGAAACCCCGATGTCAGCGCGCGCAAGGCGATGCAGCCGCCCATGGAATGCGCCAGCACGAATCGCGGGGCAGCGGGCGCAAACGCATCAAGCGTGGCGTCAAAAACCGCGACATCGTGCTGGAACAGCGCGAAATCGGCCACATCCCCCAGCAGCGGTTGTCCCTCCAGCCGGTCAGACAGGCCCTGGCCGCGCCAGTCGATCACCGCGGCACCATATCCCACGCGGGCAAGGTC
>SLQN01000173.1 GCA_007131465.1 Paracoccaceae bacterium | reverse complement strand
GGCGCGTCATCCCAGTGATCGCCAAAGGCTTGCAGCACCGTGCGCACTTCCGGGTCACGCTCGACCAGCATGTAGGGGCCTGTGCCATTGGTGTTGCGCACCGAATAGGCTTCTTCGCCAGCGGCGAAATTGGGCGCGGCCTCGACGCCATTCGCCTCCGCCCAGGCCTTGGACATGATGAAGGTGTTGGTCAGGTTCTGCACATACAGCGGCGCGGGGCCGGACATGCGCACATGCACCGTGCTGTCATCGACGGCCGTCACCTCTTGCACGGCGGCATGCAGGGCTGCCATGCCCGAAGGGGGCGTGCGCGCACGGTCCAGCGAGAAGACGACGTCTTCCACGGTCATGTCGCTGCCATCATGGAATTTCACACCCTCGCGGATGGTGAAGACCCAGACAGTCTCGTCCTCTTCGCTGATGCCCCAGTCGGTCGCCAGACGCGGGGTCAGGCTGCCATCATCGGACCGGCCGACAAGCGTTTCATAGATATGGTGGTTCAGTGTATGGGTCGGGCCTTCGTTCTGGCTGTGCGGGTCCATCGTGAGCGCATCACCGACGCGTGCCCAGCGAATTGTCTCGGCATCTGCGGCAACGCCCGAGAGCACCAGCGCGGCGGCAGCCGCACTCATCATCAGCGCTGTACGCGCCCGGCCTAGGGTTGGGTGTATCGACATCTAAATCTCCCTGATTTGTCACATCTCTGGTCGGGTTTGTCCCGATCGCAAAGCACTACGCCAAGTGTTCTGCCGTTTCCGCAAGCATGTCAAGACACAGGAAGCGGGCGACCTTCCGGTTCTCGCAGGCCGGATCAGCCCTGGCGTTTGGCAGGCCAGATGATCCTACAGCACGTCCAGCCAGACCAGCGCCGCAATGGCCAGCCCCAGCAGCACCAGCGTCTCGATCACCACAATCGCCAGATGTCCGCCCCCCACGGCTGTCAGCGCCCTGAGCGAGGTTTTCACCCCCAGCGCCGCAATCGCCGTGATCAGGAAGGCCCGCGACAGGGTTTCCACCTGCGCCACCAGCGCTGTCGGCAGATCGACCACGCTGCCAAGGGCGACAAGTGCCAGAAACAGCACCATGAACCACGGCAAAAGCGGGATCTTCCCGCCCTCTGCCGGTCCCGGTCCGGCCACTCGCAGCACCAGCACGATCACCACCAGCACCACAGGCAGCATCGCCACGCGAAACAGCTTGGTGATCGTGGCCATCTCTCCGGCAGTGTCGGACACCGAGAAGCCCGCGCCCACCCCCTGCGCGACATCATGGATCGTGGCCCCGATCAGGAAGCCCTGTTGCAGATCGGAAAAGCCAAGGCCCTGAAACAGCAGTGGATAAAGCACCATCGCAATGGTGGACAATGCCGTCACGGCCATGACCGTGAACAGGGTGTTGCGCTCGGTCTTGTCGTTGGCGGGGATGACAGCGGCGATGGCCAGCGCGGCAGAGGCCCCGCAGATCGCCACCGCCCCGCCAGTCAGAAGCGCAAAGCGCCACTTTCGCGCAAACAGGGGGGCGGCCAGAAACCCGGTCGCGATTGTCAGCGCGATCAGCCCGACCAGAAGGCCCACCCCGGCCAGCCCGATCTGCGCCAGATCGTCGAACGCGATGCGGATGCCCAACAGACCCACACCCAGCCGCAGGATGAATTTCGACGCGAACTCCACGCCTTCGCGGCATTGGCCATCCTCGTGCAGGAAATTGAAGGCAATCCCCAAAAGCAGCGCGAACAGCATCACCGGCGCCCCGTAATGCGCGCCCAGAAAGGCCGCGGCGGCGGCGATGGTCGCAGCCAGCATCAGCCCCGGTGCAAGGGGTGTCGCGACGGCACGCAGGCGAGCGATGAGCGACATGGACGGGTCCTGCTTGCAAGAAGGAGGGCGGGCCTCGCAGCCCGCCCCGCGCATTGTCGTGACAGCGGCAGATCAGGCCGAGCGATAGAGCTTGGTCATCGAGAATTCACGATGGCCCAGCGCTTCGGCTGCCGTCAGGCGGCCATTTGCCGTGCGCTTGATCATCTCGATCAGCGCATCGCCCGCCTGGTCAATGGTCATGTCGCGGCGCAGCACGCCGGTCACATCCACGTCGATATGTTCGGCCATGGTGCGCAGGGTGCGCGGGTTGCCGGAAATCTTGATCACCGGCACGATGGGGTTGCCCACGACATTGCCCTGGCCTGTAGGGAAGGTGTGGATGACATAGCCACCCGCCGCCATCAGCGTGACGCATTCTGCGGCAGCGGAGGAACTGTCCATGAAATACAGTCCCGGCCCCTTGGCGGGCGCTTCTGCCGGTTCCAGCACGTCGATATAGGTGCTGGTGCGGCCGATCTTCTCCAGATTGCCCAGCGCCTTTTCCTCGATGGTGGAAAGCCCGCCCAGAATATTGCCCTTGGTCGGCTGGCTGTCCGAGAGGTCCGACGTCTTGAACTGCTCGATCACGTCATCCTGATAGGCCTGCCATGTCTTGCGGAACTTGGCCGCCGCCTCCGGGTTGGCCGCGCGCTTTTCGCAGATATGTTCAGCCCCGGTGATTTCCGAGGTTTCGCCGAACACGCCATACAGCCCATGCGGCAACAGCTTGTCATACATGTTGCCGACGGTCGGGCAGGACGAGAGGCCCGTGGTCGTGTCGGATTCGCCGCATTTGGTGGACACCCAAAGATCGGTCAGCGGGCAATCTTCCTTCTGCAACTCGGACGCCCATTGCACGAATTCCTTGGCCTTCCAGCCTGCACGGCGGATCGTCTCGAAATCGCCGTTCTGTTCGATCCAGAACCCTTCGACGGGCTTGCCGGTGGCCGCGATGCCATCGACGATGACCTTGGTCCATTCCGGCTCGATCCCGATGACCACGACAGCGGCCACATTCGGGTTTGCCCCTGTGCCGATGATGGTGCGGAAATGCAGGTCCAGATCCTCGCCGAACTGCAAGCGCCCGTAGGAATGCGGGATCGCCATCGTGCCCTTGACATTATTCGCCACCGCTTCGCAGGCGGCGTTGGAAATATCGTCCACCGGCAGGATCAGAACGTGGTTGCG
>SLQN01000406.1 GCA_007131465.1 Paracoccaceae bacterium | reverse complement strand
GTATCAGAAGCGCTTGCGATCAACGAGGTGTCGCTACTGCGTCAGGGCGCCCAGGCCGCGAAACTGCGCATCATTGTCGATGGCAAGCAGCGGCTGGATGAACTGGTCTGTGATGGCGCGATGCTCAGCACGCCCGCCGGGTCCACGGCCTACAATTATTCGGCGCATGGGCCGATCCTGCCTATCGGTGCGGATGTTCTGGCGCTGACACCTGTGGCGGCCTTCCGGCCCCGGCGCTGGCGCGGCGCCCTTCTGCCCAAGACCTCGCACGTGCGTTTCGAGGTAATCAACCCCGAGCGCCGCCCGGTGATGGCCGATGCCGACAGTCGGTCTGTGCGCAATGTGCTGCGGGTAGATATCTCGTCGGCGCGCGACATCGCGCATAAACTGCTGTTCGACCCCGGTCATGGGCTGGAAGAACGGCTGATCCGCGAACAGTTCGTCTGAGCCGCGCGGGGGGCTGTTGGCGGGCCTTGGGCTGCGCCCAATTCTCCCCAGTATATGTGTGCCAAGATAAGATCAGCTTTGCCGGGCTTCGCGGCGTTTGTGGAGCCGGTAGAGAAGCGGGGCGGCGACAAAGTCATAGCTGATGCGAGCGATCTGGTGCATCCCCGGCAGGGACATCAGCCGCGCCAGCCAACGCAGGCGCGGCAGGTGCTGCCAGACGATCAGGAAGGCCGGAAAGCCCGATATGATCTGACCATCGCGGCGCGCATGCAGGCGGCGGGTTGCCTGATCGGTGGTGAGGCCCCAGTTTTCAAGCGGCGCGTCGTTCAGATCTGAGAAGCGCAGGGGCGCGCCCGCCTTCTGGGCCGCCTTTTGATACTGGGCGATCTCGGCCGTGCAGATCGGGCAGCGCCCGTTATAGAGGATCTCGGTTTCACTCATGTTGAATGAGATAGCGCTGTGTCGCGCGCGCTCAAGAGGCTCCCTTCGGCATCGGCATATTGTGTTGCGTGTAGTCCGTCCAGTCATGGATATCGGGGTAGAACTGGCGCCGCCATGCGCGCACGCGCGGGTTCATGTAGCGCCGGAACAACGGCGGGAACATGGCCAGCGTCGTCAGCGCCGGATAGCCGAACGGCAGTTGTGGCGCGGCTGTTTCGTCATAGGTTTGCAGAAGCGGGAACCGACGGTCGGGCTTGTAATGGTGGTCGGAATGGCGTTGCAGGTTGATCATCAACCAGTTCGACGCCTTGTGCGCAGCATTCCAGCTGTGGTGCGGGCGCACGGGTTCATATTTGCCATCGCCCAGATAGCGGCGCGTCAGCCCGTAATGTTCGATGTAATTCGTCAGTTCCAGATGCCAGAAGGCGACCGCCGCCTGCACGACGAACAACACCAGCCCCCAGACGCCCCCCACAGCCACAGCCAGCGAGATGAAGCCCAGTTGCAGCGCGCCAAAGCGCCAGAACGGGTTGGACCTGTGCCACCACGGCAGCCCCTTGCGCGCCAGCATCGCGGCCTCGGCGCGAAAGGCCGATGGTGGGCAGTCGCGCAGCACGCGCCCGAAATAGGCGATGAAACCTTCATTGTAGCGCGCCGTGACCGGGTCGCGTGGTGTGCCGACATAGCTGTGATGCACCAGCAGGTGTTCGGACCGGAAATGGCTGTAAAGGACCGACGCCAGCAGCAGATCGGCCAGCCAGCGTTCCAGCGCGGTCTTCTGGTGCAAAAGCTCATGCGCATAGACAATGCCGATCACGCCCGTCATGACCCCAAGGCCAAAGACGACGCCCAGTTGTTCCCACCAGGGCAGCGCGCTGGCGGCCAGATACCAGATGACGCCAAAAATCGTGACCACTTGCACCGGAAACCAGATCAGCGTGATCAGCCGATACCAGTAGAGTTCTGTCACCGGCACATCCGTGTCGGGATTGCCGGTATCGAGCCCGGTGACAAAATCGATCAGGGTAAACGCCCACCAGCCATAGGCCACAGGGACCATGAACCACCAGCCCCCCCAGAGTGCCGAGAGCCAGACCAGCGGCACGAAGCCCAGCGATACCCAGAAGGGTAGCGCCGAGCTGAGTTTGCGAAGCTGTTCAGGTGTCACGCAAGATCACTCCGGTTGATATCGCACAGATATATAGCGTCCGCCGCATCTGCCGCCAGCCCCTTTGCGTGCAACAGGATCACGCCTTGTGGCGCGCCAGCAACCCCTCCATCAACGAGGGCTGCACGATCTCGATCCAGTAGCCATCGGGGTCGAGGATGAAGGCGATTTCCTTCATCCCGCCTGCGCCCAGCGGTTTCTGAAAACGCACGCCCATGTCCGCGAACCTGGCGCAGGCAGCTTCGATGTCGGGCACGGCGACACAGATATGGCCAAAGCCCTTCGGGTCCGAATTGCCCGAATGCATCGCCGTATCGTCGGTTTCCGTGCCCCAGTTATGGGTCAGCTCCAACAGGCCCATGCGGCTGAAACTGTGATCCAGCGAGCCGTCAGCCGTGTCGCTATGCCCGCGCGGTTGCAGGAAATAGAGCGAGAACCGGGCCTCAGCGAAGTCGAGTTGGTTCACCAGCCGGAAGCCCAGCACCTGCTGATAGAAGTCCAGCGACCGCGCCGGGTCCTTGATGCGCAGCATGGTGTGGGTCAGGACATACTGGTCGGTGGGCGACAGATCGGTGTTCATGAAACCTCCATGGTCAGATAGGGCGCGCCCAGAGCATGCGCCTTGCGCATCAGGGTCGGCAGGGCGCGCGGGTCAAAATCTTCGGGCGCGATGAACAGGCCGGGCGCATCCGCAGGCAGATGCGCCACCCGCAGCGCAAGGCGCAAATGGAAATGCGTGAATGTGTGGCGCACCTCGCCCGGTATGGTGCGCCACGCGGCCTTTAGTGGCGGGGTCTCAGGCGGCGCTGCCTCGGCCCAGTCGCTGCCGGGCCAGCCCAGCATACCGCCCAGAAGCCCGCTGGGGGGCCGACGCTGCATCAGCCAGGCCCCGTCGCTGCGCCGCCCCAGATAGGCCAGCCCCAGCCGGACAGGCTTGGCCGCAGCGCGCGTCTTGCGTGGCAGGGCCGCCGCCGTGCCTGCCGCGCGCGCGGCGCAGGGCG
>SLQN01000027.1 GCA_007131465.1 Paracoccaceae bacterium | reverse complement strand
TCGGACTTGAAATAATCGCCGAAGCTGAAATTTCCCAGCATCTCGAAAAAGGTATGGTGGCGCGCCGTGTAGCCGACATTGTCCAGATCGTTGTGCTTGCCGCCGGCGCGGACGCATTTCTGCGATGTGGTGGCGCGGTTGTAGTCGCGATGCTCCAGTCCGGTAAACAGGTTCTTGAACTGCACCATGCCCGAATTGGTGAACATCAGCGTGGGGTCATTGCGCGGGACAAGGGGCGAGCTGTCGACGACCGCATGCCCCTGCCGGGCGAAATAGGTCAGGAATGTCGCGCGAATATCATTGAGGCTGGCCATGGTCGTCCTCTGGAGGGTTCGAGTGCGCCCGGTTTATCGCTGCGCGGGGGGGCTGTCCACACCTGTCGGGAGGATGCTCCGTGAACAGGATTGTGCTTGGCTCCTTCTGGGATCTCTTGCAAGGGGGCGCGGAATCATCGCCAAAATGACGCGCCTTCAGCCAACCGATTCCACGCATCAGGCGCATGGCTGCATATGATCACGCCTCAGAGCTTGCGCACCAGATCGCCATTACGCAGCAGGCCATCGCGTTCGACACTGCAAAGTATGCCGCGCAGCCGGTACGCGCGGTGTTCAGGCAAATTGATCCATGCGCGCGCAGCCTTGCCATAGCGCGCGGCCCATTTTACGCAGCCATCGTTGAAAATACCGGAAACCCGCAGAACGGCGCTGCCCGCTGCCAGCAACTGTCCCGCAGGCAGGTTGTCCTCGGACAGGTCCATGTCGGTGATGAATGTGTCGCCAGGGTGGGTGACAGTCTTGCGGTCGCGCCAGACCAGATCGAGCACGCGGCGCGACAGGATGCAGATCTGAATGCCCGGATGCGGGCTGCCATCTGGCAGCCGCAGCCACGGATGCTTCAACCAGCGGTCCCCTGCTATGCCCTGCGCACGGGTCACCTGTATCTGTGCCACGAAGTGCCTTTGGCCGTAATCGGGACGCTGGCACAACATCTCGATCACACCCTCATCGGCCGCGGCGTCCAGCACATGGGCCAGACCGGCCTGAAGCTCTGCCTCGGTGACGCGGTTCATTCCTCGAGTAAGGTGTCATCCCCTTCGCTCATGTGGAAATCAAGCCCATGCGCTGCGCGGATCCTGTCTTCGATCTGCAAGGCCATCTGCGGGTTTTCCTTCAGGAACGTCTTGGCATTCTCGCGCCCCTGACCGATGCGTTCATCCCCGTAGGAATACCACGCCCCCGATTTCTCGACGACACCGGCCTTGACGCCGAGATCCAGCAATTCACCCCGTTTCGAGATGCCTTCGCCATACATGATGTCGAATTCGACCTGCTTGAACGGCGGGGCGACCTTGTTCTTGACCACTTTCACGCGGGTCTGGTTGCCCACGATTTCGTCGCGATCCTTGATCGAGCCGATTCGACGTATATCCAGCCGGACAGAAGCGTAGAATTTCAGCGCATTGCCCCCGGTCGTGGTTTCGGGAGAGCCGAACATGACGCCGATCTTCATGCGGATCTGGTTGATAAAGATCACCATGCAGTTCGAGCGCGAGATCGAGCTTGTAAGCTTGCGCATGGCCTGGCTCATCAGGCGGGCATGCACGCCAACGGAGCTGTCGCCCATGTCGCCCTCTAGTTCGGACTTGGGGGTCAACGCTGCGACCGAATCGACCACGACCAGACTGACAGCGCCCGAGCGTACCAGCGTATCGACGATTTCCAGCCCCTGC
Source organism: Paracoccaceae bacterium (assembly GCA_007131465.1). Taxonomy (GTDB): domain Bacteria; phylum Pseudomonadota; class Alphaproteobacteria; order Rhodobacterales; family Rhodobacteraceae; genus Roseinatronobacter. The sequence continues at coordinate 1,332 of SLQN01000027.1, read as the reverse complement.
TCGCCTGTATCGGGTTGCGAGATCAGCAATTCGTCCAGATTGACGCCCAGTTTGCGGGCATATTGCGGGTCTAGCGCGTGTTCCGCATCAACAAAGGCGCACACGCCGCCTTTCTTTTGTTCCTCCGCGACAACATGCAGCGTCAGCGTTGTCTTGCCCGAGGATTCAGGGCCATAAATTTCGACCACGCGGCCCTTGGGCAGCCCGCCGATTCCAAGCGCGATATCAAGGCCCAGCGACCCGGTCGAGGTCGCCTCGATATCTGTTACCGGGTTGTCGCCGCCCAGCCGCATGATCGAGCCCTTGCCGAATTGCCGCTCAATCTGCGCGAGCGCCGAATCCAGTGCTTTCTGTTTCTCAGCCGTCCGTTTGTCGGTCATTGTCAGCAGGTCCGCCGTTGCCATTTCCTTGCCCCTTATTCCACAGCATGCCAAGCGCAGCAATCGCCCGTTTGTTTCCTTAATGTTCCGTATCGTAAAGTCGCGCACAAAGCCAGAACATTTTGACGGACAACCATTACGCTAGTCTGAATTGGTTAATTAAGTGTTGCATCTGCGCGCCTAACGATCGTTGCACTCAGTGCAAGACGGGGTTGTCGGAAAGGCCATAGCCAGGTCAGCCATCGTGACCTATTTCTGAGTACAGGGGGGAAACACCTTTAGGAAAGGGTTTCCATATGACGAGCATCACGACTGAGCCGGGCCAGCCGGCCCATACTACAACCAGCGATTACATCTTCGATGTGCTGGAGCGCATGGCGCGATTGTCACCAAGTTATCGCGCGATTCTGCGCTACAATGCCATGACCGATGAAGACCTTGCCGCGATTGGGATGACACGCGTCGATGTGGTGCATCGCGTGTTCGGGGCGCGCACCGGTCTGTAGGGCAGGCTCAAATGTCGAGCACCCGCAGGGCTGTGGCACGCAGCGCAGCCTCGGTCTGCGGGACCCGCGTGTGCAATAACGCGAAACTACCCGGTGGCAAATCGGCTATCTGCACCGCTTTCGCCAATGTCGTTGCCAGCACGGCCTGACAGGGCGGCGGGCACCAGATCAGCCCGCCATGCACCCCCGCCCCGATGGCAGCGCCCAGCTGAAGCAGCGTCGTGTGCACAGAACTCAGCAACACGACTTCGGGTGCTGGGGGCGCGTCGCGCAGGGCTGTGATCATGGCGTCCAGCATGGCCACGGGGGCAGGCCGGGCGGACTGGACGGCAACAGCATGCGCCAGCTGCGGCAGGGCCGCGTCAACCGCCCGCACCAGCCGCGCGCGCGCGGCCATATTCGCACCGCGTCGCGCAGCCACCGCGCGCGCCACGTCCTGCGGGCCT
>SLQN01000104.1 GCA_007131465.1 Paracoccaceae bacterium | reverse complement strand
TTGGCAGCGCCCGCGCGGCGTGCAGGGGCGGGTGGGTGGGCGCGGCGCGCGGGCGCTTTTTCGGGCGCGGTGTGGGTGAACATCGTGCATGCGTCCCCCTTTATCTGCGGTTGAAATCGGGGGCGGACAGGATCAGCCCCACCCCTTGCGCGCGGGTCTCTGCGCCGCCCGCTGCGCGGCGCAGCCCGGTGCTGGCCGCATCGCCCAGCGCGATCTCGACAAAGTCGCGCGGGTCCGGCGCGGGCGACAGCCGCTGCGCCAGCCGCATCGCCCAGTCAATCCGCGCCGCAAGCCCGGCAGGCGTGACCCAATAGGCCGCGTCGTCCCCATAGCCTGCAGGGCTTGGCACCTGCTCGAACGGCTCTCCCATTGCCTGCAGGGGGGCCATGAAAAACTGCCGTGTCTGGCCCGGGGACAAGTCCCTGAACGCAATCTCATCCAGATCCGTGGCGCGAAACGCCGCTGCCATCATCTCGAAAGGAGAGCGGGTCTTGGCCAGGTCCGGCGTCCAGGCAGCCGGATGTTCCAGCATCGCGCGATAGAGTGTCGGCAAATCCCCGCCACTGCGGGTGAATTGCACACTCATATGCGTCACAAGCTGCGGGTCGGGGCTGTCGCTGACAAAATGGCGCGCCAGCTTGCCTGCAAGATGCTGCGCGGTCTCGCGGCGCAGCGCCAGATCATCCAGCAAGGCATGAACATGCGACAGCATCATCGGCCGCCCGCCATAGCGCTTGCCGAAAATCTCGATGATTCCCGGCTCGGCAATGCGCGGCTCGAAAAAGAAGCCCTGTTCCAGATTGACGGCCAGCCCGGTCAGAAGCCGGGCAATCTGGGTCACATCCTCCTGCGTGTACTCCCCGGCACGGCCCAGCGTATGCAGTTCCAGCAATTCACGCGCGAGGTTTTCGTTCAGCCCCCGGCCACGCCTGCGGCCCACGCGACTGTGCGGGCCGACGGACACTTGCTGGTCCAGATACAGCAGCATCACCGGATGCAGCGCCGCCGCGCGCAGCATATCCGCGAAATTGCCCATCAGATGCGGGCGCAGGGCCTCTTCCACAAAGGCCGCGCGCCCGGCGCGCAGCACCCCGCCCCGGCGTTGGGCGGCGAAATGGTTGGCCCAGAACCGCGTCAGACGTTCGGCAAAGCCCACAGGCGCACGCGCCAGCCGGGCCATCTGAACACGCAGATCGGCGAAGGTGTCGTCCCGGTCGGCACGGTGCAGATCCCGCAGCCGTGCCATCTGCACAGGGTCATCCGCATCGCGCAGCGCCGCCTGCAGGTCCCGCCGCTCTTCGCCGCGCGCGCGCCGCGTCTCCCAGGGTGTGACGGGTGCGGGGGCAAGGACCTCTGCGTCGTGAAGGCTGTGCCACAGCCCGTCCGGCCCGTCTGGCAGCCGGAACCCTGCGCCGCGCCCTGCGCCGAAGCGGATCGCGGCAAGTGTCTGCGTCGAAACCATCTCGTCCTGATCGCTGTTGCGCGCGCAGTATCGCGCCCCCGCGTGCAGCTTGCAAATCACTTTCCCGACCGCTCAGGTGTGCGCCACCTGCCATTCCAGCCATGCCTTCAGGCGGCCAGCCCGCGAGACCCGATGGTCAGGAATTTCTGCCGCCGGTCCTGCCGCAGGGCATCGGGGGATTTGCCGTCAAGTTCTTTCAGCATCGCGCCCACGGCAGCCCCCACGGCCTTGATCATGGCCGCGCGGTCGCGCTGCGCGCCGCCCAGCGGTTCGGGAATGATCCGGTCGATCACCTCGAGCTTCTTGAGGTCCTGCGCAGTCAGGCGCAGCGCCTCGGCGGCCTCGCGCATCTTCTCGGCATCCTTCCACAGGATCGAGGCGCAGCCCTCGGGCGAGATGACGGAATAGACCGAATGTTCCAGCATGGCGATGCGGTTCGCCGTGGCAAAGGCCACCGCGCCCCCCGATCCGCCCTCGCCGATGATGACCGAGACCAGCGGCACGCCAAGGCTCAGGCATTTCTGGGTCGCGCGCGCAATCGCTTCGGCCTGTCCGCGTTCTTCCGCGCCCTTGCCGGGATAGGCGCCCGGCGTATCGACCAGTGTGACCACAGGCAGGCGGAAGCGGTCGGCCAGTTCCATCAGCCGGATCGCCTTGCGATACCCTTCGGGCCGGGCCATGCCGAAATTGCGCCGCAGGCGCGACTGCGTGTCATGCCCCTTTTCCTGTCCGATCACCACCACGGCGCGGTCCCTCAGCCGCCCCAGCCCGCCGATCACGGCCTCATCCTCGGCAAAGCCGCGATCCCCGGCGAGCGGGGTGAATTCATCAAACAGGGTCGAGATATAGTCACGGCAATGCGGCCTGTCGGGATGGCGCGCGATCTGGCATTTCCGCCACGGCGTCAGGCCGCGATACAGATCCACCAGCAGTTTCTGCGCCTTCACATCCAGCGCCGCGGCCTCTTTCTCGACATCCATGTCCGGATTGGCCTTGCCCATCGCACGCAATTCCGCCGCCTTGCCTTCGATCTCGGCCAGAGGTTTTTCGAATTCGAGGTAATTCATCGCGCCACTCCCACGCTCTCTGGCGGGCCTTATGCGCCACGGGCCAAGGATTTGCAATCTTGAAGGCGCGGACTCGACTCGTCCATCGGGGCACACTACATGGAACATAATGTGAACATATGGTCTGCCATGCCCCGTCGTCTGCTTTCGCTCTGGCTGCCCCGCTTCGGGTCCGAGCTTGCGCTGCGCCGCAGGCCCGTGGCGGGGGCCTTCGCACTCGTGACCCGCGCGCGCGGGGCGGATCGGCTGGCCTGTGTGAACCGCGAGGCCGCAGCCCGCGGGTTACAGCCGGGGATGGGGCTTGCGGATGCGCGCGCGCTTTGCCCCGACCTGACGGCCCGGCCCGCCGATCCGGCCGCCGCGGCCTCTGCCCTCGACGCCCTGCGCCGCTGGGCCTTGCGCTATTGCCCCTGGGTTGCCACGGACGGCCCGGACGGGCTGATGCTGGACATCACAGGCGCGGCCCATCTGATGGGGGGCGAGGAGGCATTGCTGGAAAATCTGGTCGCGCGGCTGGCGCGGACAGGGTTCCG
>SLQN01000554.1 GCA_007131465.1 Paracoccaceae bacterium | reverse complement strand
CAGGCCAGTTCCTTGACCCTTACAGCCATGCGCGGCTTTTGGTGATTGTGGCGATCATCTGTGCAGGCGCGGTCGCGCTGACCACAGTCGCGGTCTGGGGGATCGAGCGGCGCGTGGTTGCGCGGCCCGCGCCCCCGCCGCAGCGCTTTCGCGACGGCATGGCCGAAATCTGGGCCGATACGCGCGCGCGGCATTTCACCTTCTTCGTGTTTCTGTCGATGACCGCCTATTTCATGCAGGAACTGATCCTTGAACCCTATGCGGGCCTTGTCTTCGGCTATACGCCGGGGCAGTCCACGCAGATGTCGGGTGCGCAGAACGGGGGCGTGTTTCTGGGGATGGTGCTGGTAGGTGTGGCGGCCTCGGGGTTCCGCATCGGCAGCCTGCGGACTTGGGTCGTCGCGGGCTGCATCGGCTCGGCGGTAATGCTGCTGGCGATTGCGGGGGCAAGCCTCTGGGCGCTGCCGCTTGTGCCGCTGGTCGTGGGGCTGGGGTTCTTCAACGGCATGTTCGCTGTGGCAGCCATCGGGTCGATGATGCAGCTTGCCGGTGAAGGCCGGGCGAAGCGCGAAGGCGCGCGGGTGGGCCTGTGGGGCGCATCGCAGGCCATCGCGGCGGGTTTTGGCGGGCTGACGGGCGCTGCGCTGGTCGATCTGGCGCGCAGCCTCTTGCCCGTGGCCGATGCCTTCGGCGCGGTCTTTCTGTTTCAGGCAACACTTTTCATTGCGTCGGCGGCTCTGGCCGCGCGCATCATGTCACCGCGCCCGACGGCGCTTCTGGTTCCGGGGGAATAGGCAATGAGTTTTGATGTATTTGTGATCGGGGGCGGGCCTTCGGGCGCGACAGCAGCGGAAGATCTGGCGCGGGCCGGCAAGCGCGTGGCGCTTCTGGACCGCGCAGGCCGGATCAAGCCCTGCGGTGGCGCCATCCCACCCCGCGCGATTGCGGATTTCGACATCCCGATGTCTCAGGTCGTGGCGCAGATCACCACGGCGCGGATGATCTCTCCCACAGGCCGCGCGGTGGATATTCCGATCGAGAACGGCTTTGTCGGCATGGTGGACCGTGAACATTTCGATGAATTCCTGCGCGCGCGGGCGGAAAGCCACGGGGCCGAGCGGCTGACCGGCACGTTTCTGCGCATCGAGCGGGACGTCGAGGGCACGCATGTCGTCTGGCGTGAGAAGGCATCGGGCGCGGAGCGCCGCACGGTAACCCGGCTGGTGATCGGCGCGGATGGCGCGCGCTCGAATGTGGCGCGGGCCGAAGTGCCCGGCGGCGACAGGATCCCTTATGTCATTGCCTATCATGAAATCATCAAGGCCCCGGCGGCCAATGATGTCTATGACCCCGACCGCTGCGACGTGATCTATGACGGGCGGATCAGTTCGGATTTCTACGGCTGGGTGTTTCCGCATGGCAAGCATGCCAGCGTCGGCATGGGAACCGAGATCAATGGCGCGGACCTGAAGAAGGCAACGGCCGAATTGCGCGCCATGTCGGGGCTGAGTGGGTGCGAGACGATCCGCCGCGAAGGCGCGCCGATCCCGCTGCGCCCGATGGACCGCTGGGACAACGGCCGCGATGTGGTGTTGGCGGGCGATGCGGCGGGCGTGGTCGCGCCAAGCTCGGGCGAGGGGATTTACTACGCCATGGTCGGCGGGCGGGTGGCTGCGACAGCGGCGCAGGCTGCGCTGGCCTCGGGCAAGGCAAAGGACCTCCGCCTCGCGCGCAAGCTGTTCATGCGCGAACACAAGACCGTGTTCCGGGTGTTGCGCCAGATGCAGGATGCCTATTACAAGTCTGACGAGCGACGCGAGCGGTTCGTGTCGCTGTGCCATGATGTCGATGTGCAGCGGCTGACATTCGAGGCTTACATGAACAAGAAACTGGTGGCGGCAAGGCCGCTTGCGCATATCAAGATCGGGATCAAGAACATGATGCATCTGACCGGGCTGGTGCGTCCGGGCTATACATGACCAGCCTGATTCCGGCCTGGGAGGAGGGCATCCTCAAGCCGCTGGACAAGCTGGACGTGCATCAGCGCGGACTGCGGCACAAGGCGATCTCGGTCTTCGTGACCGAGGGTGACCGCGTGCTGATGCAGCGCCGGGCGCTTTGCAAGTATCACACGCCGGGGCTGTGGACGAATACCTGCTGCACCCATCCGCATTGGGACGAATCTGATCGGGACTGCGCCAAGCGGCGGCTGGACGAGGAATTGGGCATCACCGGGCTGGACCTGCACCACGCCGGCGAGATCGAATACCGCGCCGATGTGGGCGGGGGGCTGGTCGAGCATGAGGTGGTGCAGGTTTACACCGCGCGCGCCATGCAGGGCCTGAGCGTAACGCCGAATCCGGCAGAGGTCGAGGAGGTGGACTGGATCAGCCTGCCTGCGCTGCAAGTGGTTGTCGCACGCAACCCCGAGCGGTTCACACCCTGGCTGCGCATCTATCTGGCCGAACATCTGGGAATGATATTCGGTGGCTCCGCGATGTTGGGAGCCAGTTTCGAATTCAATCCCTGACGCGCGCTATCAGGCGAATTGCGGATTGCGCCGCCAGACCGAGAAATTCAGCGCCCCCGCGATTGTGACCCACAAGAGGTAAGGCGCGAAAATCAGGCCCGCCACCGGGTCGAGTGCCCAGAAGCTGAGCATGGTGGCCGCGACCGAGAGCCACAGGAAGCACAGCACGATCATTGCCGGGCGCATCCGCTTGAGGCCGAAGAAGACGGGCGACCAGAGCGTGTTGAACGCGATCTGAACGGCCCAGAAGGCCAGCGCCTGTTGCGACCCCTCGATCAGCGCGATCCGCATCGCAGCATAGGCAATCGCGACATACAGCGTGACCCAGACCAGGGGGAAGACGAAACCCGGCGGGGTCCAGACGGGTTTGTCGAGGTCACGATACCAGTTGCCGGGCTCGAACATCGACCCGGTTGCCCCGGCCGCGCCGCAGGCCACGAGGAATGTCCCAAACAGCATCCAGTCCATCGCGCGTCCTTCCAGGTGGTTCGCCGGGTCTGACCTAGCGGAGCGCCCGTGCCGGGCGCAAGCCTT
>SLQN01000217.1 GCA_007131465.1 Paracoccaceae bacterium | reverse complement strand
TGGTGCCCAGGAGAGGACTCGAACCTCCACACCCTTACGAGTACTAGCACCTGAAGCTAGCGCGTCTACCAGTTCCGCCACCTGGGCAGGTTTGCGTAAATGGGTCTTTATGGCGGTGCGGGGACGCTGTCAACGGGGCGCTCAAGTTAAAATTCCACCGATCTGCAAAAATCTGTCGCGCCTGCCTCGAAAACCCGTTCCGGCTTGTGAAAACAGGGCCGCGCTTGTAAGAAAACGCGAGAGCGGAGTTGCAGTGGAGCGCGCGGATGTCAAAGCTGGTCACGATCTATGGCGGGTCAGGATTCGTCGGGCGTTACATCGCGCGGCGGATGGCAAAGGCGGGCTGGCGCGTCCGCGTCGCCGTGCGCCGCCCTAACGAGGCGTTGCATGTCAAACCCTACGGCGCGGTCGGGCAGGTGGAGCCGGTGTTTTGCAATATCCGCGACGATGCCTCAGTCCGGGCGGTGATGCAAGGCGCGGATGCGGTGGTCAACTGCGTGGGCATTCTGGTCGAGTCCGGGCGGAACCGGTTCGGCGATGTGCAGGCCGAAGGGGCCACGCGGATTGCCCGCATCGCGGCGGAAGCGGGGATCACGAAACTGGTGCAGATATCGGCCATCGGGGCGGATGCGGGCTCCCACAGCCTGTATCAGCAGACCAAGGCGAGGGGCGAGGCCGGGGTGCTGGAGCATGTGCCGACCGCGGTGATCCTGCGCCCGTCGGTTATTTTCGGGCATGAGGACCAGTTCTTCAACCGCTTCGCCGCGATGGCGCGGATGTCGCCCGTGCTGCCGCTGGTGGGGCCCAAGACCCGGTTCCAGCCGGTCTATGTGGACGACGTGGCTGCTGCCGCCAGCAAGGCCGTGACCGAAGATGTCGCGCCCGGCATCTATGAATTGGGTGGGCCGGATGTGGCCAGCTTCCGCGAGTTGATGGTGATGATGCTGGCCGAGATCCGGCGCAACCGGGTGCTGCTGCGCGTGCCTTTTGCTGTGGCCGCGGGCATGGGCGGGGCGCTGGACCTGGTCCAGAAACTGACGCTGGGGCTGTTCACCAATTCCATCCTGACCCGCGATCAGGTACGCAATCTGCGCCACGACAATGTCGTGACCGAAGGGGCACAAGGGCTGGAGGCGCTGGGGATCACGCCGACGCCGATGTCCTCGGTGCTGCCGTCCTATCTGTGGGCGCATCGTCCGGGCGGTCAATACAAGGCAATCCAGGAATCCGCAGGCGGGTTGCGCAAGGACTAGGGCTGCGGCCCGCGCGTCACGGCGCATCCTCTGCGCCCAAACGCTGCCGCAGAGCGCGCAGCACCGGAATGGTCTGGCGCACCCGTTCCTCGCCAAGCGTCCGCACGGCATTGTCCAGAAGCGGCGTGATCGCCGCCAGCGCCGCATCCCGCGCGGCACGTCCCGCCGGGCTGATGGCGACCATCTTGCGGCGCGCATCGTCCCAGTCAGGGCGGATATGCACATAGCCAGCCCATTCCAGCTTGGCGAGCGTATTGGTCATCGCCCCGCGCGTGACATGAAAGGCACGCGCCAGTTCCGCCGGGCTTTGTTCCGCCTGCAACCTCGTGAGCAGGTTCAGCACCCCGAAATGCGACAGTTCCATCCCACGTGGCAGCACCTTCGACAAACGGTTGCGGGCCAGCTGGTCGGCCATCAGCAATTCGCTGAACAGGGCATTGGCCAGATCGCTGCCCGAGGAATTCATGACGGGGACGTGGGCGGGGTGAAGGCGCGGTCGTGAAACAGCGCAGGCACGCGGTCGCGCGCGTCCAGCAGGCGCGCCAGGTCCAGTTGCACCATTCCGACGCCCGGCGCTGTGCCCATGTCCAGCAGCACCTCGCCCCAGGGCGCGACTGCCAGCGCATGCCCATGCGTGCTGCGCCCCCGCCCCTCGGTCACGCCATGGCGTCCGGTCTGGGCCGGGGCCAGCACGAAACAGCCGGTCTCGATGGCGCGCGCGCGCAGAAGGACCTCCCAATGCGCGGCCCCGGTGATCGGACTGAAGGCGGCCGGCACGGTCAGGATCTCGGCCCCGGCCTGCGCAAGACCGCGATAGAGATGGGCAAAGCGCAGGTCATAACAGATGCTCAGCCCCAGCGTGGCCAGCGGGGTGTGCGCCACGACCGCCGCTGTCCCGGCCCGGAATCCCGCCGATTCGCGATACGTTTCGGTAGGCGAGACCTGCACGTCGAACATATGGATCTTGTCATAGCGCGCGCGGATCGCGCCCTCCGGGTCGATCAGGAAGGACCGGTTGGCAAATCGGCCATCCGGATCGTCGGTCTTCAATGCAAGCGAGCCGATCAGCACCCAGATGCCAAGGCTGCGCGCTTCGGCCCGCAACCCGGCCAGCGTGATATCCTCCTCCTCGTGCTGAAGCACGCGCGCTTGATGCGCCGCACTGGTCGAGACGCAATTCGTCACTTCCGGGGTCAGCGCGATCTGCGCGCCCTGGGTCGCAGCCTGTCGCAAATAGTCCTGCGCCTGCGACAGGTTGCTGGCCGGGTCATCGCCCGAACACATCTGGATCAGCGCCGCGGTCACGCCCACGGTTCTAGCCTTTCAGCAAGGCATCGAGCCTGCCTTCCCGATGCAGCGCCTGCAAGTCATCGCAGCCGCCGACATGGCTCTCGCCTATGAAGATCTGCGGCACTGTATGCGCGCCCCCGGCCCGGCTGCGCATCTCGGCGCGGCGGTCAGGCTCGCGCGACAGGTCGATCTCGGTGAAGCTGACGCCCTTTGCCGTCAGCAGGCGTTTGGCGGCATGACAAAAGCCACACAAAGGGGAGGTATAGATTTCAACTGGTTGCATGGCGCATGCTCGCTTCTGGCGGGGTTTTCCGACACTATATATATTCTCATTGGTCATGCAACGCGCGCGGGCGTGAACACGGGTATCAAGGCGCGCCGGGACAGCATTCAGGGATTGGCCCATCGCTCGTCAGGTCGGGGTTCGGGATGGCATGAGCAAACCGGACCAGCGCCGTTGCACAGATCATAGGCAAACGAGGGCGCGTCACCGGCCAGCAGCCGGTGACGCGCCAAGGGAGCCC
>SLQN01000315.1 GCA_007131465.1 Paracoccaceae bacterium | reverse complement strand
CTAAGTCCTCTCGGCTTTTCGGCATCATTGGTTGAGGCGGTGTCACGCGTCCCAATCCACGAGATGGGCTGGCACGTCAGGTACATCAAGCACAGCCACGCTAAAGTCACAATAATTCGTACCACCTTGGGGGCTCAAGTACAATCAGTTGTGCTTGTCAGCCATGAGGCTGTCTTGCCCGTCTGATCCTCACTCGAGACAAGTCAGCCTCAACCACTCGGTCCATCATCCTCACAAAACTAGTATCGCATCCGTCTGCGGATCATTGCCTCGCTATCTTGCCATTCAGCCTCGTGTGCATACTTGTCTGCCATCACGCGCAAGACCGCAGCCATCCTCGGCTGGTCATACTCGCAAGCTTTCGCCCAGCCTTCATACTGCTCGGCTAACTCCCGCTCTTGAGCTCCACCCTCCCCACGGAAATGCGCGCCACGGGCGTTGTAGCGACCGATGGTAATGCCACGCTTGATGTCAGAGCTGTAAAGCTCATTCACCGCTTCCCGAACTGCCTCGCACGGCCATACGCCATCCTCATCGGTTGGGGCATGCGATAGAAGCTCGCCGATCTGGTAATCGAGGATCGAGCGATGTCCGGTCTTCTCGCTGATCCGCCGCGCCTCAAGCACCCACGCCTTGAGCTTGTCAGCCTGAATGACTCCCTGATCATCAACACCCGGTACCGATGACAACGCCGATAAAAAAGTATGGGCATTGCCAGCAGCTCGCTTGCGCTCTTCGTTGATCTCCTTATCGCGGGGCTCGTCCTTGCCCCGATATGCAATACTCACAGCCTCACAGAAGATCGCAGGGTTAGCATTCACTTCCGCTTCAAGATTTGGAATCTTTCCCTCATCAAATTTGAAGAGTTCAAGATATATGAACTCTAAGCTGGCCATCTTGTCGCGTGCGACGGTGTTGCGATCATTTAGAATCTTGAATATTTCTTGGATGGAGTGCCGATCCATAGTCGACGCACCTCTGCCAACCTCTGAGCTCATCGGGATTGCCTGCAGGATTGCGCAAAGTTGATCGGACTCGATGCTTTTCAGGTCGAGATGAACAAGCTGCAAAGCGGATAGGCCGCGCTGGGCCTCCAAAAGCTTCGTGACTGCGTATCGTAGCTCCCGCTCGGACTGCCGCGCCCAATTGGCATAGACTTCACGCCAATAAGCTTCTGATACAGACTTATCAGACGCTTCCACGGCCTTCCAAGTCTGTTCGCCAAACCGGCATAGGCAGAGCAAACGCACCAGTTGCTCTTCGTCAAGCTCAGGGCGCAGCCCCTCGATTAAGCTCATCGCCTTCTCCGCTCCGAGCGAGAAGAAGAAGCCGTCCAGCAAGAACTGAAGCGGCCTGGAAGACAAGAAGGTGCTCTCGCTCAGAATGTACCGAACGAAACCAAGCTTTGCGTCATCTTCATTGAGGAGCTTTGCCACACCGTTTCCAACAATGTGCGACGCATTTCCCAACAGGGCCAATCGCACGATTCCGGTTAGGTTCTCCTTTTTCAGGACTTCAGCTACAGCCATTTCTCTCAGACCTGCAATCCGCTTGTCGTGAGCCTCGTAGTCATGATCGTCCTCGTGGAGGTCTTCCCATGACCATTCAACCCAGTCGTTCTTGAAGAGCCAGGCATGCTTCCAGATCAGATCGTCCGGTTCCAGCTCCTGAAGAATATCCTTAGCCTTGCTGATTTGAGCATCAACACCAGCATCGGAGTTCGCCGCACCTTTCCTCTTCAAGAGGCGTGCCTTTCGGCTCACGCCAACGCGAATCTTTTCGCGGAGCCATGCGCGATCCTCATCGGACGCATCCTTTGACCAGCCAAGCACGCGATCCCAAACCTGATTGGTGTAGGCTTTATCGAATGCCTCCAGGCTGCTAACCAAATCCGATAGCTTTTCTCGATCCGTCGGTGCCCAGCTCAGCGCTTTCTCAAGGCAATGCCTCTCGAACTTCCAGCGCTCGCCATTTGTGACAACCTCACCATACCCGAAGGCGTAGTCTCTCCATTTCGGCTTTACAGCATAGTGACCCGTGCGCGAGTGCATATCGTATTGATCTTTTCCGACGGTCCACCCGACATCGGGAAAGGCCTTAGCCAGAGCGTCAAATGCCGAAATCCTCTGGTCAATGTTTGCGCCGGTTTGGGGCATCCAGCTCCGGAAAATTGACAGTAGGCTTTGCATTGCGGTATTGCCGCTGCGATCATCTGGCTCCATCGCGTGAAGCTTCGCCAGAATGTCTATGACCCGGTGGAGATATTTGGGAGACCATGCTAGCAAGTCCAGAGCCCACAGGAGGCCCACTCGCGGATTTCGGGAGAAAAGCTGATCGCCAATCGGACGCATCAAGACTTGCGTCGTTGGGTCGTTTCTCTCGAGGTCTTTTTCAATAATGCTCAAGAACTCGTCCGGCGCGGCTTCCGCGTAGCGTTGAAATTCGTTGGATTGCGATTCTACGGTATCGGCGTCCATTCTCTCGAATAGTTTCCTGACCAGTCTTGACGCCTCCAGCTGACAGTCGATCCCGAGGCTCTTTTTGAACAGGCCGGTTCCATGCATCGCCAGAATGACGAGACTATCGGCAATGCCTTCGCGAAGTGCGGCGGAGATATTCCTCGTCTTGCCATGTATGCTAGCTGCCCAGCGATCCTTCTCGGGTAGATCAAGGGCCGGATCACGCTCCGAGAGCACCAAGTCCGCCGCTTCATAGAAGCGCTTCAAATCTGCAGTTGTTACAGCCTTGTGTACGGCATAAAGGGCGTCGATCTTCGAGACGACTCCCCTGAAGGAACCGATGGACCATACCGGCGAACTATCCCGAGGGAGCAACGAGGCAAAGTTTCTCTCGACTTCGTAATATGTCGAAAGGCCTGATAGTAGCTCCAGGACAAAACGGTCATCGTCGTTGTCATTTTTCCATGCCCCAGCCAGCATGAGCGGGAAAACGGAACCGGCTAGATCCTTGTCTGTGCTCCACTCTGGTGATTTGATCGCCAGGTTTTGGGCCAGCCTGCGGCGCAGAACCGTGAGCGATCTGCCGGATTCATCAGCGAGGCGATCTG
>SLQN01000114.1 GCA_007131465.1 Paracoccaceae bacterium | reverse complement strand
TGGTCCCTCCTCTGTGTCTGCAATGCCGTCGCTTCAGATCCTGGCGCGCCATCTCCTGTCACTGCAGGACAGTTTGCCACCGCTTTCTGCGTATCCTAGCGAGTTATGCGCTTATGAAAACAGCGATCTCGGGCAAACTTGCATAATTTTCAGGCTGAGCCGGGCGGCTTGCGGGTCTCTGGCTCATGCCCCAACGGCCTTGCGCACCATCTGCCAATAGATGTCCTCGACATGTTCAAGGCTCAGCCGTCCGCCTTCACGATACCATGTATTGACCCCGGTCAGCATCGCGATGACCGCGAAGGCCGCAAGTTTGGTATCGGGCACTGTGAAGGCCCCGGCGTCTCGGCCCCGGATCAAAAGCCCGTCCAGATGCGCCTCGTAGGCGCGGCGCATTGCCTCGATCCGCCCAAAGTTCTCGGGATCCAGATTGCGCAATTCCATGTAGGCGATGAATACGGCATCACTGCGGGCGCGGTGGAACCGGATATGGAAGCGCGTGAAATCTTCCAGTGCCGCAAGCGGCGTGGGTGCTGTGGGGAGTGCTGCCAGTTCTGACAACAGGTCCTGCATATGCGTTTCCATGAGGTCGAACAGCAGGGATTGCTTGTCAGCGGTATAGAGATACAGCGTGCCGACCTGCACCCCGACTGCAGCCGCAATCTGGCGCATCGAGACAGCCGCATAGCCATGGCGCGCGAACAGCCGCAACGCTGCGGCGCGTATGCGGGGCCGGGTGATGTCACCAGAGGAGTTCTTCTTGCGTGCCATCCGCGCTACATGCCCGTGAAATGGCAAAGGACGCAAGTGCGCTTGCGCCGTGATGCCTGCTCGGGCTAGTCTGCGTCACGGGTGAAGCGCGCGGAAGGGCAGATGTATGTTTCGCAGACAAGCCGTATCCCGGTGGCTCTGGACCGGCCTGGCGCTGGTGGCGCTGGGCGGATGTGCGCCCCCGGACCTGCCGCCGTCCAACCCGGCGCTGGTGGGGCAGGGGCTGGCGGGGGATGTGCCGCATCTGTTGCCGATTTCGGGCCTTCTGGCGAAGGCGGGGAACGCATCAGAGGTGGTGGACAGCGAAACAGCGGACAGCGCGCTCGCGGCCCGCGCCAGCGCCTTGCGCGTCCGTGCCGCACGCCTGCGTGGGTTGGAGGTGGGCGCGCCGTAACGCTTATTGCCGGGATCTGGCCTGCTCGATTTCGGCCAGGGCGGCGTGCTGGTCCGGGGTCAGACTGTCGCGCGTCACGACGGCTGTATGGATCGAGAAGACGACTGCGCCGGATTTCGGCAGCTTCAGCAGGCACTGACGTTCGGAACGGATGAAATTCCCCGCGCTGCTTTTGTCCTTGGGCGCGAATTCAGGGCGCGGCTGATATAGCGCGGGGTTGGTGTAGTGCAGCAGATTGGCGCGCCAGAGCGGCTGTTCCGGGCGTATCAGATCGAACATGCGCTGCACCCGTGCGCCCATGCCCGCGTCATAGCTGTCGACAGGGCTGTGAATGCGCATCAGCGCCTTGCCTAGTTTCTCGGACAGGGTCCAGCTAGATGGAAAGCACAGCACCGCGCCAGTCAGCACATGCTCGGCCATGCCGGCCGGTTTTTGCAGCAGGCAAAAATCGGCCTGCAGCAAATGGCCGATCGTCCGGAGCGGGTGGTCCGGGTCGATCGTTACACGGCGACCATCCGGGCATGACATCTGATCGCCCATGCTCTGAAACCCATGCAGCGGCAGATCGTGCAACACTTCGCATAGCAATTCGCGCGCGGCGTCATTGGCGTCCGGCAGGCAGGCGAGCACGTCCGAGCCGCGCATGGCCAGCAATTCGGTGCGCGCCTGCATCTGTGCGCTGTAGGCCGCATCGACCATCAGCCAGTCCGCGCGCAAAAGCGGCATCACGCCGGGCAAGCGGCGCGCGAAGGGCTGCGTCCAGGGTGCGAAGGGCAAGGTGTGATGCAGGATCGGCATGGCGCTGCGGTAGGGCCGGACGATGCCCGCGTCAATTATTTCTTGCGACGTCGCAAAACCGCGATACGCTTTGCTGATGACCGAGTTTACGCCCGAGTATACATTGGGCATCGAGGAAGAATATCTTCTGGTCGATGTCGAAACCTGTGCGCTGGCCGATGTGCCGGACGCCTTGATGCGCGACTGCGCGCGCGCGTTGGGCGACAAGGTCTCGCCCGAGTTTCTGGCCTGCCAGATCGAGGTCGGGACCGGCGTCTGCGATAATGTCGCTGAAGCGCGCGCCGATCTGGGGAATCTGCGGCGCACGATTGCGGAGTGTGCCGCGCAATACGGGCTGGCGCCGCTTGCGGTGTCGTGCCACCCCTTTGCCGACTGGCACAGCCGCAAGCATACCGAGAAACAGCGCTATGATGATCTCGCGCGCGATCTTGCCGGGGTCGTGCGGCGGATGCTGATTTGCGGGACGCATGTGCATGTCGGCCTGCCCGAGGACGATCTGCGCGTCGATATCATGCGCCAGATCACCTATTTTCTGCCGCATCTGCTGGCGTTGTCGACCTCGTCGCCGTTCTGGGGCGGGCAGGATACCGGGCTGAACAGCTACCGGCTGTCGATTTTCGACAATCTGCCGCGCACGGGCCTGCCCCCGGATTTTGCAAGCTACGGAGAATATCGCCGCTCGGTCGATACGATCATCGAGGCCGGGCTGATCGAGGATACAACGAAGATCTGGTGGGACATCCGCCCGTCGGCCCGGTTTCCGACACTGGAAGCGCGCATCTGCGATGTCATGCCGATCCTGGAGCACACGCTGACCATCGCCGCGCTTGTACAGTCCATCACCCGTATGCTGGTGGAACTGCGCCGCCGTAACCAGCGCTGGCGCATCTATGACCGTTTCCTGATTGCGGAGAATCGCTGGCGAGCGCAGCGCTATGGCCCACGCGAGGGGCTTCTGGATATTGGCAAGGGCACGCTGGTGCCTGTGCCGGAACTGATGGCGGAACTGATCGGGATGCTGGAGGCCGATGCGATTGTTCTGGACTGTCTGAATGAAGTGCGCGCGGCGCAGGATATTCTCGCGCTCGGGACCAGTGCAGAGCGTCA
>SLQN01000446.1 GCA_007131465.1 Paracoccaceae bacterium | reverse complement strand
CTATTTACTAACCCGCGCTCGCCGAGTTGTACAACAAGGTGGTTGGCGTGGCCTTATTTCTGAGGCTTTTAGGTACTTTAGATGGCGACTAGATGATTTCAACGGAAGAACGCTCTGGTCAATCGCGGGGATCATTTCTTTAAGCGTGACACTGGTTTTTCTTAATCTTATAAAGATCAAAGATTACCAACAAGAAAGCAATTCGCGCTGATTACATCATCTCCAGGATTCCGCAAATGTCCCGTGTCATTACCCTAATCCCCAATGATAAAGTTGGGACATATATGGCCGGGCCGGGTATCCGGTATTGGGAATTTGCGCGTGTACTTAGCCGACATTTTCATGTCAAGTTGATTATCCCCCCGTACATTAAAGTAGCAAATGAGATAAATTTTTCATCTTTGCCTTTTTCTGTGCAACACTGCAAAAATACTGCCGAATTTCGCGCCGCAGTAGAGCGCAGCGATGTTATAATCACCCTCGGTGTCATTGTATTTTTGTACCCCTTCTTAACCCAGTTAAATAAACCTCTGGTATTAGATATCTACAATCCTTTTTTGTTGGAAGGTCTGCAACGTGACGTGGATACTGACGTGCTATCACGTTGGACAACCTTCGAGAGTGACCTCCAAGCCTTGCGGCAACAACTGCTTGTCGGCGACTTTTTTGTGTGCGCCAGCGAACGGCAACGGGATTTCTGGCTAGGAATGTTGGCCGCAGTTGGGCGCATCAATCCCTATACCCATCTGCAAGATCCTACCCTGCGCCAGTTGATTGACGTGGTCCCGTTCGGATTGCCGGGCGCTGCACCACAACACACGCACCCCGTTCTCAAAGGTGTCTATCCCGGTATTGCCGCTGATGATCAGGTGATTTTGTGGGCCGGAGGTGTCTGGAATTGGCTAGATCCCCTGAGCATAATCCGAGCTATGCCGTTAATCTTGGAAAAGAGGCCGCGTGCCAAACTGTTTTTTATGGGAATTAAGCGACCTAATCCATCAACCCCCAATCTAAAAGCGGTTGAAGCTGCTATTGCGTTGAGCAAGGAACTCGGATTCTTTGACCGATATGTCTTCTTCAATGATTGGGTCGCCTATCACGAACGTCAGAATTTTCTGTTAGAAGCTGATGTTGGAATCAGTTTGCACTTAGATCACATCGAAACCCACTTTTCTTTCCGTACCCGGCTGCTGGATCACCTGTGGGCCGGATTGCCTACTATCGCTACACGCGGAGATACGTTGGGGTCTAAAATGGCCGAGTACGGGGTGGCACGTCTGGTAGCCCCTCGGGATGTTCCTGGTATAGCACATGCCGTGACAGAATTTTTGATAGATGAAGGACGCCGGGAAAAGCTCCAGCCTCAGTTCTATCAATTGGCTTCGCGCTATCATTGGGAAGTCGTCTGCCAGCCTCTCGTACAATTTTGCCAATCCCCTTACCAAGCTCCCGACAAAAACCATCTTACACAACACTTTGCGATGCGGAATCGCCGTTCGATGCCTTATAAGGTGTATCGAGCCTTGCGGATGGGCGGTGTGGCAGGGCTTCTAAGACAGATTAAGGAATACTTACACTTCTGGTACAATCAGTCTTGATTTTTGCTTTCCCTAGCACCGAATTAATTCAGCAGCAAAAATTACGCCGTCACATCATCCGAGCTTGATAATTGAGCGAAGATAGCTTTGCAAATCCTGAAATTTTTCAGTGTAAAAAGCTCTCTCTTTCAATTCAGTCAAGAAGGAAAGTTATGAAACGCAGGATTATTGTTCTGGCATTGGTTCTGTTCCTGTTAGGGTCGCTTATTTGGATAGCGCCTTCACACTTATCAGGGGCACAAACCCATAGCCAACCTCAAAGTAGTGCCGATGTTCTCATAGCAGCATTATCCAACGACTCTTCCCCTTCCTCCCAGGTATATATGCCATTGATTATGTCTCGTGCTGGCGGTGGGGTCATCATCAATGAGTTTATGGCCTCGAACGGTGCGACGATTGCGGACGAGGACGGCGATTACGAGGACTGGATCGAGTTGTATAACACCAGTGCTCTTACCATCGCGCTGCAAGGTTGGGGATTGTCGGACGATCTTGACCGGCCTTTCCGATGGGTATTTCCCGAAGTTGAGCTAGGGCCGGGAAATTATCTGCTCATCTGGGCTTCTGGTAAAAACCGTACCCAGCTCGGCAAGCCATTGCATACCAATTTCAGTATAAGTTCAGCCGGAGAACCCTTGATCTTGACGCAACCGGATAATACAACGGCAGATCAAGTAGATGCGCGCCCTGTCCCCCGCGATATTTCCTACGGGCGACGCCCAGATGGGGCAGGAGCCTGGTTCTACTTTGACCGTCCCACACCGGGTACGGCTAATATCACCCAGGGGTATGTTACATTTCTCGCTCCGCCGACCTTTTCACATTCAGGTGGGTTTTATGCGGAGGATTTCAGCCTGACATTATCCACAACTGCGCCGGGGGTGGATATTATCTATACTCTGGACGGGTCTTTGCCGGATCCTGACAACCTTAATGGAACTACGTATCGCTACAAAAACCAGTATCCGAGAAATCCTGGGGATCCCTTCGGGCCATTCCTGACCGATAGGTATCAATCGCATCGTTACAGCACCCCTATAACCATCAGGGACCGTGCGGGGGACCCGGACAGACTTACCAATAAATCCTCAACCTTCGCCCAGAATCCGACCTACTTCCCACAATCACCAGTTTTCAAAGGCACGGTGGTGCGGGCACGAACCGTCCAACAGGGGGCGTTGCCCAGTCCGGTGGAGACGCATACATTTTTCGTGACACCTGAAGGCCGAGACCGATACAGTCTGCCTATCGTCTCCTTGAGCATTCAAGAAGACGCCCTGTTTGATTATGACCGGGGCATCTATGTTGCGGGTGTGGATTTCGATACGTGGCGTGCGGCGAACCCAAATATACCTGCTGAAGGTCTTTATAGTTTTGCCAACTACCATCGCCGTGGTGATATTGCCGAATTCCCGGCACATGTCGAAGTGTTCGAATCTTCTGATCCACAAGCCGCCTTGAGTCAATCCATTGGCGTGCGTATCCACG
>SLQN01000346.1 GCA_007131465.1 Paracoccaceae bacterium | reverse complement strand
CGATCTGCACGCGATCACGGTCTGGCAGGACCCGGCCAAACTGCGCCACGCCACGCGTGAACTTGCGGCGGGGTTCATCGCGGCGGGGATCGACCCCGCGCGCTCGATTCTGTTCAACCAGAGCCAGGTTCCCGCGCATGCGGAACTGGCCTGGATCTTCAACTGCGTTGCCCGCATGGGCTGGCTGCGGCGCATGACCCAGTTCAAGGACAAGGCCGGGAAACATGCCGAGGAAGCCTCGGTCGGGCTGTTTGCCTATCCAAGCCTCATGGCGGCGGATATCATGGCGTATCACGCGACCCATGTGCCGGTGGGCGAGGATCAGAAGCAGCATCTGGAACTGACGCGCGACATCGCCATCAAGTTCAACCATGATTACGGGGTCGATTTCTTTCCGGTGGTCGAACCCGTAATCGAGGGGGCGGCGACCCGCGTCATGTCGCTGCGCGATGGCACGAAGAAGATGTCGAAATCCGACCCGTCGGACCAGTCGCGCATCAACCTGACCGATGACGCAGACACGATTGCCCAGAAATTCCGCAAGGCGCGCACCGACCCCGAACCGCTGCCCGAAACTGTGGAGGGGCTGGCCGCGCGGCCCGAGGCGCGCAATCTGGTGAATATTTACGCCGCACTTGCCGACAGCACGCCCGAGGCTGTCATGAGCGAGTATGGCGGGCAGGGCTTCGGCACGTTCAAGCCTGCGCTTGCCGATCTGGCCGTGTCAAAGCTGACCCCGATCAGCGCCGAAATGCGCCGCCTGATGCAGGATGAGGCGGAGATTGACCGCCTTCTTGGGCAGGGGGCCGCGCGCGCAAACGCGCTGGCCGACCCGATCCTCAATGAGACGCGCGAGATCGTCGGGCTGATCCGGTCGCGCACGGCCTGAAGGCGCCACAAACCAGAAGGCCCCGGATCATGTCCGGGGCCATATCGGTCTTGTCTCGGGAAATCAGATCACGCGGACCTGCGTGCCGACGACGACCATTTCATACAGGCGTTCGACATGCGGGTTCATCAGTCCGAAGCACCCATTGGAGGCGCGCCGCCCGATTTTGGCCGGGTTGTCGATGCCATGAATGCGGTAATACTGCCAGCCGAGGTTCATCGCGCGGGTTCCCAGCGGGTTCGTCGGGTCACCACCTTCCACGCGCTCGGGCAGCGAGGGGTCGCGCTGGCGCATGTTTGGTGTCGGAATCCATGTGGGCTGGTAGCGCAGCAGGGTCACTTCGGTCGTGCCGCGCCGGGTAAACTCCTCGGTCATCGGAACCGAGCAGGGATGGACGAGATGGGTCCGTTCATCCTCGGACCAGTAATGCAGGGCGCGTGAGTAGGTATCGCACAAGATCGCGCCGCGCCGCAGGTTCGAGAAATGGTCCTGCCACTGATGGGTGCGAAAGCCCATGACATTGCGCCGGGTCGTGCCTCTGCTGGTGCTGCCCTCGAGTTCGAAATCGGGAAGGGCCTGCGCCCGCAGAACAGAAGGCATCGCCAGACCGCCTAGGGCTACGGCCCCGGTTGTCAGCAGCGCACGCCGCGAGAAGGTGGATCTTGTCATCGTTTCATACTCCAGCAAACCAATGCTTTAGATCGTATGTCGTGATGTCGGGCCGAAAATCAAGTCACGCATGCGTGCTTTGACGGCCGTTGTTGCCGCAACGTGACATATTCGGACGGAGCCGGTGACCGCGTTTGTTCTGCTCGGGGCAATCAGATGACGCGCACTTGCGTTCCGACGTCCACCAGTTCGAACAGTTCCTCGACATGGGCATTCAACAAGCCGAAACACCCGTTCGATGCGCGCCGTCCAACCTTGGCGGGGTTGTCGATGCCGTGGACACGGTAATACTGCCAGCTCAAATTCATCGCGCGCGTACCCATCGGGTTCTTCGGGTCGCCGCCTTCAACGCGCGCGGGTAAGGAGGGGTCGCGTTCGCGCATGTTGGGAGTGGGAATCCATGTGGGCATATGGCGCTTGAGGGTCACTTCCGTCATGCCGCGGCGGGTGAATTCCTCGGTCATGGGCACGGATGTCGGATAAACCAGCGCGGTGCCCTCATCCTCCGACCAGAAATACACGGCGCGCGACTCGCTGTCGCACAGGATCGCGCCGCGCCGCAGGTTCGGGAAATGATCCTGCCACTTCTGACTGCGAAACCCCATGACATTGCGCCGGGTCGTGCCTGTGCTTTCCTCGGGCTCGAAATCGGGAAGGGCCTGCGCCCGCAACACGGATGGCATCGCCAACCCGCCAAGCGCAATGGCCCCGGATGTCAGCAACGCGCGGCGCGAGAAGGTGGATTTCGTCATGTTGGCAATCTCCGGCAAATTTCATGTCTGCCTTGCTTATGTCCCGCCAAGTCCTTGAGATACAAGTCACGAGCGCGTGCGCCGGAGAGTTGCGCGAGGGTCAGGGCCTGTCAGGTCTCTGCGCGCGTCACCAGCGCGTGACGTTTCTTGCCTGCTGTCAGCTTGAGCGGCGTGGCAAGGTCGGCGGGGGCGATCATCTGGCCCGCATCCGTCACGATCTCATCATTCGCGCGCGCGCCGCCTTCGGCGATCAGCCGCTTGGCGTCCTTGCCCGATTTCGCCAGCCCCGCGCGCACGAAAAGCTGCGCGATCGAGATGCCATCAGCCATTTCCGCCGCATTCAGCGCAAGCGTGGGCAAATCATCGCCCGTGCCGCCTTTCTCGAACACCTCATGCGCGGTCGCCTCGGCAGCCCCTGCGGCCTCCCGGCCATGGCAGAGGGCGGTCACCTCGTTTGCAAGGATGATCTTGGCGGCATTTATCTCGGCCCCGCCCAGCACGCCCAGACGGTCGCATTCGGCTACCGGCAGTTCGGTATAGAGTTTCAGGAAACGCCCGACATCTGCATCCGTGGTATTGCGCCAGAATTGCCAGAATTCGTAAGGAGAGAGCATATCCGCATTCAGCCAGATCGCGCCCCCCTGCGACTTGCCCATCTTGCGCCCGTCCGATGTGGTCAGAAGCGGCGTTGTCAGGCCGAAAATCTCGGCGTCGGATATGCGGCGCGCAAGGTCGATTCCATTGACGATATTGCCCCACTGGTCCGACCCGCCCATCTG
>SLQN01000580.1 GCA_007131465.1 Paracoccaceae bacterium | reverse complement strand
TGTCCGCCAGATCATAAAGTGCGGCGCGCGGGGCCAGATCGGGGGCGCTGGTCAGCAACCGGTCGATCAGGCGCGCCAGTTCCAGACGCCGCCGCAGCGGCGACAGGGGCGGCGGCAGGGCGGCAGCGCCGTCAAAGAGCAAAGGCTCGCTCACCAGCCGGATGCGCGGCAACAGCCCCGGTCCCTGCGCCACGAGCGCCGCACGCACCGCGCTGCGCATACGCGCCGAATTGACGAGGAGCGTGACCCGTGCGCGGGCTTCCGGCGGAAAAGGCGCGAGGCGGATGGCCAACCCGGAAGCCAGCACAGTTGGAAAATCGGCGCCCGGCGGCAGGGCAAAGACATGTGCGGCGCGCGGGTCAGTCCGGAACATGGTGGAGCATCTCTTCGGGGTTCGCACTCAGCGCGGCAAGGGTTTCGGCCCAGCGCGGGGCCGGGCCGGAAAAGACCAGCATGCGGTCCTCTGGCCCATCTCCGGGGTGAAGCGTCAGGTGCAAAGCTGCTTCGGGCACGGCACTGTCCAGACGTTCGGGCCATTCGACAAGACAGATCGCTTCGTCGAACGCCTGCTCCAGTCCCAGTTCGATAATCTCATACAGGTCTGACAGGCGGTAAAGATCGGCGTGCCATAACTCGACGTCGCCCAGATCATAGCTCTGGACCAGCGTGAAGGTGGGAGAGGGTACATCCTCATACCGTCCCTGCGCTGCCAGCCGCGACTGGATCAGCGCGCGGGCGAAATGGCTTTTGCCCGCGCCCACCGGGCCAGACAGCAGCACCACATCTCCGGCCTTCAGACGCGCGCCAAGCCGTGCTGCAAGGCGGGACGTCACATCGGGCGAGGGACTGGGAATGCGGCGTGTGCTGTCGGGCGTCATGCCAGAGATTCTGTCATGTCCGAACCGTCCCTGCCAGCACAGATTTCACACTACCGGTCAACCGACAGCCCGCTTGGCACGGACTCGGGCACACTGCTGCGCCCTGCAAGTGCTGTCTCATCGCTGAGTGCGCCCAGAAAGGCGATCAGGAGGGCAATTTCATCGTCCTGCAAGGTCACAAGCGGGCGCGCGGCCATGTCGCGCGCAGCCGCATCGGAAATCGCGGCGCGGGCGTTGGCATTGTCGATTGTCGCGTAATCATCCTCTGCCGCTGCCAGTTCCGGCAGGACGGCCTGCGGGGCATAAGCCGCAAGCCCGGTGACAGGGTCCAGATGATGGCGCAGGAAATCGGCCAAATCCGAGAATGCGCCCGAATGCCCCCATGGCCCCGTGTGAAGCACATTGCGCAGCATGGGGGTGCGGAACCGATAGGCATCATCGGGGTCAAGCGTGACAAAGCCGCGCCCGAGATCGCGCGTATATCCCTCGGCGTCGCGGTCCTTGCCGGGGCCGATCGCGGGCTGGCCCATGGCATGAAACTTCTGGTCACTCAGCAGCGGGCCGGAATGACAGGCGGCACAGTTGGCGCGCCCGTAAAACAGCCGCATCCCCTCGCCCGCCTCGGGCGACATGGCCCCGGTTTCGCGCAGATACAGGTCGAACGGGGTCTGATCGGCGCGAAACTCGCGTGCGATGAAAGCCCCCAGCGCATTGGCGATTTCGTCCATCCGCAAAGGGCCGGGCGCGCCACGCAACGCCGTGAAGGCAGAGTTATACGGCTCCAGCGCATCCACGCGGGCGGCCAGCAGCGCCCAGGCTCCGTCATCGCCGTGAACACGCTGATCGGCCACCGCATCGGCGATCGGGTTCTCGCCGGGCTGTCCCGACATTTCCTCGGCGGAGAGCACCGGGAACAACGCCTGCGCCGAAAGAATCGTGTCGAGCACCATGTAATCCAGCGGGCCTTGTGGGGTCAGCAACTTTCCGGGGCGCGCCGGATCCTTTTCAAGGCGTCCGTCGTGGAACAGGACATGGATCTCGCGCGCGCCAAGGTTCCAGAGCGCGGGCGCATTGCGTGGGATCCGGCGCTGGGCGGCACGCGCGCCTTCAGGGCTGCGGTCCGGCCCGAGGCCCTGCGCCCCTGTGCCCAACCCGAGCGATACGCCATCGCCCGAGGCATGCCGGGGATGATGGCAGGTGGCGCAGGATGTGTCCTTGTTGCCCGACAGCACCGGGTCGAAGAACAAGAGCCGCCCAATGTCGGCCAGCAGCGGATCGGAATAGTGAAAATCTGCCCCGCTCAGTGGCGCGGGCAGGTCATGAGGTGGCAGTGGCAGGGCGGCACGCCCCGGCGCTTCTGCCGGGGGCGCGGCGACGGGCAACGCGACAGGCACAGGCGTCAGAACGGGACGCTGGTTCGGGCGCGGAGATTGCGCAGGCGCAGGACGCGCGGGGCGGGCATAGGCGGTCACAGGGGGAACGGGTGCAGCGGCAGCCTGGACCGAGGGTGTCTGGAACACCTGCTCCAGAAGGCGCGCGGCATGGGGATCACCCGCCTGCTCCAACCGGCGCATGGCGGTAAAGGCCGTAAAGAAGTCGCCCTGCTCCATCGCAGCGAAGCCATCGTTCAGGGTCTGGCCGACTGCCGCCTGCGGTACTCCCGCCTGTCCCAGCGCAACCCCGGTGACAATGAGGATTGCGTATGCACACGGACATTTCATTGCCACCCCACACCATTGCCACTGGAAACCGCCCCGCATAATGCCCTCACAGAATCACCACGTTTCAAATTTCTGTCAGAATACCCCCGGATTGCCGGTTTGCAAAAACCTTTGCGCAGGCTCTGCAACGTCGCGCGGAATGTCACACTCGTCATTGACCGCATCATCGGTTAGGGGACGCTACCCGCGACGGAGATGCACATGCAAATGCCAATGCCCCAGACCCGAGACCTTGTGCTGATCGGTGGCGGGCATACGCATGCGCTGGTGCTGCATGCCTGGGCCATGCGGCCCCTGCCCGGTGTCCGCCTGACTGTCATCAACCCTGCGCCCACCGCGCCCTATACCGGCATGCTGCCCGGCTATATTGCCGGGCATTACGCGCGCACCGAACTTGATATCGACCTCGTGCGCCTTGCGCGCCGCGCAGGCGCGCGGCTGGTGCTGGGGCGGGCCACCGGGCTGGACCGCGACCAGCGCCTGATAACCGTGCCGGGCCGCCCTGCAATCGCCTATGACATCGCAGCCATAGATATCGGCATAACTTCGGACTTGCCCGCAATACCCGGCTACAGCGCGCATGCCGTGTCGGCCAAGCCGCTGGGGGACTATGCCCGCGCCTGGGAGGGCTGGCTGGAAGCGCTGGCAGAGAACCGCCTCATACCGCAAGTCGTTATCATTGGCGGCGGGGTTGCCGGCGTGGAACTGGCGCTGGCGATGGCCCACAGGTTGCGCGGACGCGACGCGCAGATCACCATTATCGAGGCCGCAGCGATGCTGCCCAATATCGGCGCAGAAGCGCGCAAGCGGTTGCTTGCGCATCTGGCGAAAGCCGGGGTGGCGACGCGCGAAGGGGCCGGGATTTCCGAAGTCACGGCGACAGGCGTGCATCTGGCGGACGGTGCGGCGCTTCCCGCGAGCCTGGTGCTGGGGGCAGCAGGCGCGCGCCCGCAGGGTTGGTTGCAGGAGACCGGGCTGGACCTGACGGACGGGTTCGTCACTGTGGACAAGTTCCTGCGCAGCGTTTCGGACCCGGCCATCTTTGCTGTGGGCGATTGTGCGCATATGGCCCATGCGCCGCGCGCGAAGGCCGGGGTCTATGCCGTGCGCCAGGCCCCCTATCTGCTGGACAACCTGCGCGCGGCCCTTGGGGCGGGCCGTATGCGCGCCTACCACCCGCAGCGCGATTACCTGAAGCTGGTTTCACTGGGCGACAAGGTCGCGCTGGCCGACAAATGGTCCCTGCCGCTGGAAGGGCGCTGGCTGTGGGGGCTGAAAGACCGTATCGACGCGAAATTCATGGGCCAGTTCCGCGACGCCAAGCCCATGCAGCCCCCCCTGCCCCCGGCAATGGCGGACGGATTGCAAGCGATGCTGGAAGGCCGCCCCCTGTGCGGCGGTTGCGGCGCGAAGATGGGGGCGCAGGCGCTTCGCGCCGCGCTGCCCGCCCTGTCACATCCCGATATCGAGACCGGAATCGGCGATGACGCTGCCGTGCTGCGCATGGGCGATCAGCGGCAGGTGATTGCCACCGACCATCTGCGCGCGCTTTGGGACGATCCGTTCGTGATGGCGCAGATTGCCGCCACCCATGCGATGGGCGACATCTGGGCGATGGGCGCACGCCCGCAGGCGGCGCTGTCATCGGTCACGCTGCCCCGCATGGCCCCCGAGATGCAGGCGCGCACCCTGCGCGAGGTCATGGCGGGTGCGCTGGCGGTACTGGACCCGGCAGGCGCAGTGCTGGTGGGCGGGCATAGCGCTATGGGGGCCGAGATGCAGCTTGGCTTTACCGTGACCGGACTTCTGGACGGGCCCGCACTGACGAAATCGGGCGCGCGCCCCGGTGATGCGCTGATCCTGACGAAACCGCTTGGCACAGGTGTCATCATGGCCGCCGAAATGCATTGGGCGGCTTCGGGCGATGTGGTTGCCGGAGCGCTGGCCGCGATGGTCCAGAGCCAAGGCCGCGCGGCGGAAATCCTTGGCCCCCATGCCCATGCCATGACCGATGTGACCGGCTTCGGCGTGGTCGGCCATCTGGCCGAGATGCTTGCCGGGACTGCGCTTGCCGCCGAGTTGTCCCTCGATGCGCTGCCCCTGCTGGACGGGGCCGAGGCGCTGGTGGCGGCGGGCCATGCCTCCAGCCTTGCCGGGGCGAACCGCGCCGCAGTCGCGCATCTGCTGGACGCGCCCGACACGGCGCGCGCCGCCCTGCTGTGCGATCCGCAGACTGCGGGCGGGTTGCTGGCAGCCGTGCCCGCGGAGCTTGCGCAGGGTCTGGTTGAAAATCTGCAAGACGGTGGCTTCCGCGCGGCCTGCATCGGAAGCCTGAAAGACGCAGACAGTCCCGTTATCCGCGCGCGCTAGGCTTTCACGACCATCACATTTCAGGCATCCAGTCGCACCAGAAGCCGCTCTGCCGCCATATCCTGCGACTTTTCCGACAAATCGGGCAGATCGATCACCAGATCAGCGCCCCGCCCGCGCCGCATGCGCTGATAGGCCGGGTCGTAATGCCCTGTGATCAAGCTTTCGGCGAGGGTTGCAAAACTGCCAGTGTCCACCATGCTCTGCCACGCCTCGATCTGCGCGGCCGAATGATACGGGCGCAAGGCCGTCAGCACGTCCGACAGGCGCGCGGGCGCATCCACGAAGTCATGATAGGCGTGCAGTGAATAGGCCGCGCGCGCAGCGGCCGGGGCTGTGATCTGCACGCGTGGGGCGGCCTGCATCGCCTGCCACAGCGATGGCGGCAGGCGCAGCTTGCCGATGCGGTTGGATTCCGCCTCGATCAGCACCGGGCGGGCCGGATCCAGCGCAAGGGCGGCTTGTGCGAGACAGGATTCGAACAGCTTCTGCGCGGGCTGTGCGTCCAGTGCGCCAAAAAGGGACCCGCGATGCCGCGCCAGCCCTTCAAGGTCGATCACCTGCCCGCCAAGCGCCGCCACCCGCCCGAGGATTTCCGTCTTGGCGCTGCCTGTTCCACCGTCCAGCAGCAGCACCGGCGCCGGGAACGCGCTGTCATAAAGCACGCCCTGCACCAGCCGCCGATAGGCCTTGTAACCGCCCTCCAGCACCTGCACGCGCCAGCCAATCTGGCGCAGAATTGTGGCAAAAGACCCCGACCGCTGTCCGCCCCGCCAGCAATAGACCAGCGGCTGCCAGCCTCCGGGCTTGTCGGCGAGTGGCCCTTGCAGATGCCGCGCCACGTTCTGCGCCACCAGCGCCGCCCCCAGCTTGCGCGCCATGAACGGGCTTTGCTGCTTGTAGATCGTGCCGACCTGCGTGCGCTCGGCATCCTCCAGCACAGGCAGATTGATCGCGCCGGGCAGATGATCCAGCGCGTATTCCGACGGCGCGCGCGCATCAATCACGGTGTCGAACCGAGCGGCCTGCAAATCGGGCAATGCTGTCAGGGTGAATGTCACAGGGGCCTCCGCCCGCAGCCATGACCGGGGCAGAGGCCGGGGTCAAGCCAGCTCAATCCTGCGCCCGCAATATCTGCGCGGGGCGCACCGACAGCGGGCGCAGGGCAAAGGCCAGCCCCGCCAGCAGCGTGGCCATGACCCCGCCCAGCACGATCAGGATGGCTGAAACCGGCTCGAACACATAGCTGCTGCCCATGACAAAACGCATCACGGCCCAGGCGGCCAGCGCCGCCGCCCCCAGCGCCACGAATCCAGCCGCAGCCCCCATGAACGCGGCGCGCAACGCGAAAGACGCCAGAATCCGCCCCCGTGTGGCCCCAATGGTTTTCATCACAGCCGCCTCGAACACGCGTGCCCGTTCGCCCGCTGCTGCGGCCCCGATCAGCACGACAAAGCCTGTCAGCAGCGTGGCAAGCGCGGCGTAACTGGTGGCTGTGGCCATGGTCGACAGGGCTTCCGTCACCCGCTCGGCGGCTTCGCGCACGCGGATCGCCGTGATGTTGGGGAACATGTTGGACAGGTCGCGCAGGATCGCGCCCTCGGCGGCCTCCAACGCGTAGACTGTGGCGATATGAGTGTGGGGGGCTGCGCGCATCGGTTCGGGCGACATGACCATGACAAACCCGATCCCCCCGGTCGAGAAATCGACCTCGCGCAGATTCGCAATCTCGGCGGTGATATCGCGGCCAAGGATATTGACGGTGACCATATCCCCCAGCCCGACCCCGAGTTCCGCGGCCTGTTCCGCCCCGAAACTGACCAGCGGCGGGCCGGTATAGTCGGCCTCCCACCACGCGCCTTCGATCAGACGTGTGCCTTCGGGCATGGTGGCGGAGTAGGTGATGCCGCGATCCCCGCGCAAGACCCAATGCCCGGCCGCCGGATGTTCCCGCGCCGGGATACCATTCAGCTCTGATACGACCCCGCGCAGCATCGGCGCGGTTTCGACCTGATCGACATTTTCATCTTCCGCAAGTCGCGCCAGAAACCCCTCCAACTGGTGATTCTGGATATCGAGGAAGAAATAGCTGGGCGCGCGGTCGGGCAGGTCGGTGGCGATGGCGCGGCGCAGGTTGCTGTCGATCTGGCCCACAGCCGCCAGCACTGTCAGCCCCAGCCCAAGCGACAGGATCACGGCCGACGCCCCTTCGCGCGGGTTGCTGATCGCGCCCATTGCCATGCGCAAGGCCGTGCGCCCCCGCAGGCCCCGCGCCCGCGCCGCCCGGCCTGCGAGCCAGCGCAAAGCCATCGCCGCCAGTGCCAGCACGCCCAGCGCGCCAAGGACGCCCGCTGCCGTAGCAAGTGCGAGCAACGGGACAGCGGCAAAGGCCATCGCGGTTCCAACGAGGAGGCCCAGCAGCGCCAGCACCCCCAGCATGTAGGGCCAGCGCGGCCAGCGCCTGCCGCCGTCGCTGATGCCGCGAAAGATCGCGGCGGCGCGCACATCTTCGGTGCGCGCCAGCGGCCAGAGGGTGAAGATCAGCGCCGTCAGCGTGCCATAGATCGCAGCCTCGATCATCGCGCGGGGCTGCACGGCGATTTCGAGGTCAATCGGGATCTGCGCCTGCGCGAGCGGAGCCACCGCAAAGGGCACGATCGCCCCCAGCACCAGCCCCAACGCAAGGCCAACCAGTGTCAAGACACCGATCTGCATGAAATAGACCGCAAAAATGGTGCGACTGTCGGCGCCGATGGTCTTGAGCGTGGCAATGACATTGGTCTTGCCGTCCAGATAGGTGCGCACCGCAGCCGAGACACCGACCCCGCCCACGGCCAGCCCCGCAAGCCCGACCAGCACCAGAAAGGACGAGACGCGCTCGATCACGTTGCGGATCTGGGGCGCGGCATTGCGGCTGTCGCGCCAGCGCACGCCGGCGCCGTCAAATTGCGCCGTGGCTATGGCGCGCGCGGCATCAAGCGATTGGCCGGGCAGCAACAGGCGGTAATTCACTTCATAAAGCGTGCCCGGCCCCAGCAATTCGGCATTTTCCAGCGCGTCACTACGCACCAGCGTCCGGGGGCCAAACCCGAAATTCGCGCCCAGCCCATCGGGTTCGCGCGTCAGATGGGCGCTCAGGCGGAATTCCTGGACACCAAGGCGGAATGTATCCCCAATTTCAAGGCCAAGACGTTCGGCCAGAATGCGCTCCATCACCCCGCCGGGCAGGCCATCGCGTTCGGCCAGTGCATCAGACAGCGGTATCGGCGGATCGAGCGCCACGCTGCCAATCAGCGGATAGGCACTATCCACCCCCTTGGCCTGCGTGACCGAGCGTTCGGCATCCGCGCCGCCCTGCCCCGCAATTGCCATCGACCGGAAATCCACCACTTCGGACACCTCGGCGGCAAAGCCATCCATCCAGGCGCGTTCGTCATCGGTCGCGAAACGGTAGGTCAAGCGCAATTCTGCATCCCCGCCCAAGAGCGTTGCGCCTTCGCGCGCCAGACCGTCATCTATTGCGCCGCGCACCGACCCCACGGCTGCAATCGCGCCCACACCCAGGGCAAGACAGGCCAGAAACACCCAGAACCCGCGCAGCCCCCCGCGCAATTCACGCCGGGCGATCTTCCAGGCGACCGTCATCATTCTGCTGCGTCCTTGCGCATGTTCACATCTTCGCCAGCGACCGCGCCATCCGACAGCCGGATGACCCGGTCACAGCGGGCCGCAAGGTCGGGCGCATGCGTCACAAGGATCAGGGTCGCGCCATGCCGGTCGCGCAGCCCGAACAGAAGGTCCATGATCGCCTGCCCGTTGGGGCCGTCCAGATTGCCGGTCGGTTCATCCGCCAGCAGGATATCAGGGCGCGGTGCTGCCGCACGCGCAAGCGCCACGCGCTGCTGCTCTCCGCCCGACATCTGGGCGGGATAATGGTCCATCCGGTGGCCAAGACCGACCGCGCGCAATTCCGCCTCGGCGCGTTCGAACGCATCGCGCCGACCAGCGAGTTCCAGGGGCGTCGCGACGTTTTCAAGCGCGGTCATGGTGGGGATCAGGTGGAAAGACTGGAACACCACCCCCATATGTTCCCTGCGAAACCGGGCCAGCGCATCTTCGTTCATGGCAGTCAGGTCATGGCCCATTGCCAGCACCTGCCCGCCCGTGGCGCGTTCCAGCCCGCCCATCAGCATGAGGAGTGAGGATTTGCCCGACCCCGACGGCCCGACCAGCCCCAGCGTTTCACCGCGCGTGACATCAAGCGTGATGTCGCGCAGAATGTTCACCAGGCCTGCATTTCCCTGCAGCGTCAGCCCGACATCCTTGAGCGAGAGAACCATGTCCGTCATTCACACTGTCCTTTTGTCTTTCTCTTCCCCTGCATATGGGGTTGCCCGCGCATTCGGCAACTGCCGCAGTGCGGCATTGCTGACTTTCACGCTAGGGCTTGGCATTTCCGTCGCACCTGCCATGGCAGAGCCGTTGCGGCTGGTGGCGCTTGGCGACAGCCTGACACAGGGCTACGGGCTGGAGGCCGAGGAAGGATTCGTGCCGCAGCTTCAGGCCTGGCTGCAGGCCGAGGGGCTGGATGTCGAGGTGATCAACGCGGGCGTGTCGGGCGACACGACTGCGGGCGGTCTGGCGCGGATGGACTGGACCCTGCAAGAGCCGGTCGATGTCATGCTGGTCGCTCTGGGCGGTAATGATCTGCTGCGCGGCCTCAGCCCGGCCAGCAGTCTTGAAAACCTGCGCGGCATCTTTGAACGGCTGGAGCGTGAGGGCATTCCCGCCATGTTGGCGGGTCTGCCTGCGCCGGGCAATTACGGCCCGGAATTCCAGCTTGCCTTCGAGCGGATGTATGTCGATATCGCTGGCATCTTCGACGTGCCGCTTTACCCCGATTTCCTGCAACCCATAACGGACAAGGCCGATGCAGGCACACGCTTTACGGATCTGATGCAGGATGACAATATCCACCCGAATGCGGACGGGGTTGGCCTGATCGTCGAAGGGATCGGCCCCTTCGTGCGTGACGTTCTGCGCGGAATTAAGGAAGACGCGTCCTGAGGGCTGCATTCTCGCAGTTGCGGCTTGAATCCGATCTTGTTAATAACGCCTCCGGCGCGCAGGGGCGCGGCGAACTGAAGCCAGTGCGCAAATGCGCTGGCATGAACAAGCGGGACGGATGACGCATGGCACGACAGAATTTTATCTTCACCTCGGAATCCGTTTCCGAAGGTCACCCCGACAAGGTGTGCGACCGCATTTCGGATGCGGTTCTGGACGCGCTCCTGTCCGAGGAAGCCAATGCGCGTGTCGCCTGCGAGACCTTCGCGACCTCGTCGCTTGTCGTGATCGGGGGCGAGGTTGGTCTGACCGATCCCGAGCGTCTGAAGGACTATATGGGCCGCATTCCCCAGATCGCGCGCGACTGCATCAAGGATATCGGCTATGAACAGGACAAGTTCCACTGGAATACCTGCCATGTGCTGAATTTCCTGCACGAGCAGTCCTCGCATATCTGGCAGGGCGTATCGCAGGATGGCGCAGGGGATCAGGGGATCATGTTCGGCTATGCGGTCGATGAAACGCCCGAACTGATGCCCGCGCCGATTCAATATGCCCACCGCATCCTGCAACGTCTGGCCGAGGTGCGCAAATCCGGCGCGGAACCCAGCCTGCGCCCGGATGCCAAGTCCCAGCTTTCCCTGCGCTACGAGAACGGCAGGCCGGTCGAGGTGACGCAGCTTGTCCTGTCCACGCAGCATGCCAGCGAGGACCAGACCTCGGACGATATCCGTGCGATTGTCGAGCCTTATATCCGTGAGGTGCTGCCAAAAGACTGGCTGACCGACAAGACCGAATGGTGGGTCAATCCGACCGGCACCTTCGTTATCGGCGGACCCGATGGCGATGCAGGCCTGACCGGGCGCAAGATCATCGTCGATACCTATGGGGGTGCTGCCCCGCATGGGGGCGGCGCGTTTTCGGGCAAGGACCCGACCAAGGTCGACCGCTCGGCGGCCTATGCCGCGCGCTATCTGGCCAAGAATGTGGTCGCCGCCGGGATGGCGCAGCGCTGCACGCTGCAGATTTCCTACGCCATTGGGGTGGCCCGCCCGCTGTCGATCTATGTTGATACGCATGGAACCGGGCAGATGGATGACGAGGGGATCGAACGCGCCGTTGCCAAGGTCATGGACCTCACGCCGCGCGGCATCCGCGAGCATCTGGGCCTGAACCGTCCGATCTATGCGCGCACGGCCGCCTATGGCCATTTCGGCCGCGACCCGGAAGCCGATGGCGGCTTTTCGTGGGAGCGTACCGACCTTGTCGAGGCACTGAAGAAGGCCGTCTGAACCCGGATGCGGGGGGTCCGGACACGGCTGTCGTGATCGTCATGCCGAAACGCGCCTCCACCCGGATCTGCGGAGCCCGTTGCGCGGGGTCCGTCAGGAGGGTCTGACCGGAGGTGGCCAGTGCCAGATGTCCGCACGATCGGGCTTGCTTCCGCATGCGTTTCGCGTAAAGGACGGCGCGAGATTTGCCGGGGCGCTGCAGCGCAGCACCGGGCAACAGCATCTGCATGAGGTGACATGGACAGCATTCTTGCCCTGGCTGCGGAAAACCTGCTCTCGCCGATCATCCTGTTCTTTGTGCTTGGTTTCGCTGCGGCGCTTGCCCGCTCGGATCTCAGCGTGCCCGAGGCCATCGCCAAGGGCATGTCGCTGTATCTGCTGTTTGCCATCGGCTTCAAGGGCGGGGTCAGCGTTGCCGATTACGGGGTGGATCTGACGCTGATCCTGTCGCTGGTGGCGGGGCTGATCCTGTCGTTCCTGCTGCCTTTCCTCGCCTTCGGCATGTTGCGGGTGCTGACAGGGTTAAGCGTTGTCGATGCCGCTGCGGTGGCCGCGCATTACGGTTCGATCTCCATCGTGACTTTCGTTGCCGCAAGTTCCGTGCTGACATCGGC
>SLQN01000204.1 GCA_007131465.1 Paracoccaceae bacterium | reverse complement strand
GTCGGACTTCAGCAGGTTGCGCCAGACACGCTCGCCCGCTGGCAGGCCTGTCCCGACGCCGATCAGGGCGCGCTGGCGCGCGCCCGGACGCGGCTGGCGCTGGAACGCAGCGATGGCAAGGGCGCGCTTGCACTGCTCAAGGCCCGTCTGGACATGGCGCAGCCCTGGGCTTGGGCGGCGGTGGACCATGTCCAGTGGCTGCGCGCGGGACAGATCGTGCAGACCGATCCGCCCGCGCTGCTGGCCCATGCGCGCGCGGCGTGTCGTCTGCATGCCCGGCATGACTGGCTCTATCACATGTTCCACAGCCTGCGCGAAGCGGTCGAGGACTGGGACGCACTGGCGCACTCCCTTCCCGCCGCTTCCGCAATGCCGCAGCGTGCCCTCATCGCGTCGCGCGCCGCGCTGCGCCTGGGGCTCGTGGGGCGCGCGGCTGTGGCCCTCGCCCCGGCGCGGCGCAATGCGTCGCAGGGGGCGGTCATGTCGCGCCTATACATGCAGCGCGCCGAAATCTTCTGGCTGGCCGGACGCCTTAGGGCGGCATGGGCAGCCCTTGGGCAGGCCCGGCAATTTGCGCAAGGGGCGGGAACTGACGCGGATATCGGCATTCTTGCTGCCGAGATCGCCCTGACCAAGCCCGACCCGGAGACCGCCGCGAGCGCCTTGCGCCCTGCAGCGCGCGCCTTCCCCCGGCGCATGTCAGTGACGCTGACCGAAGCCCGCATCGCCTTCGCGCGCGGAGCCTTCGCAGATGCGATGGACGCGCATGCACGGTTCAATGACATGAAACGCGCCCAGATCGGAACCCTGCCCGCCCCGGATGTGCGCGACCGGATCGTCGCGGATGCCTTCAACGCCGCGCGCGGAATTGATACCGCGTTTGAAGGGGACCAGAGCATTACGACCAGCCTCGGACAGGTCGGCGCAGAGCGGATTGCGGCCTCGGCCGGATTGTCGGCCTGCCTCTTGAACCGCGCGCGCGAAACGCTGGTGTTTGTGCCCGACACCGCGGCGACCATCCCGCACCTGATCGTGCATTACTGGCAAGGCCCGCCCGGCCCGGCACTGGTGCGCGCGCAGCGGCAATGGGCGCGGCTCCATCCCGAATGCCGCCAGCGTGTGTTCGATGACGCGCAGGCCGAGGCATGGCTGCAATCGGCCTATGGCCCAGACATGGCCGCGCGCTTCGGCCACCATAGCCAACCTGCCGTACGCGCTGACCTGTTCCGCGCCTGCTGGATCTACCGCGAGGGCGGGATTTTCACCGATCTGGACGAATATCCGCGCGTCCCTGTTCTGCCCTGGTTGCAGGGCGCACGCGCGGTCCTGTGCATCGAACGGGGATTTGGCACGATCGCGAACAATTTCATAGCCG
Organism: Paracoccaceae bacterium; assembly: GCA_007131465.1. GTDB lineage: Bacteria > Pseudomonadota > Alphaproteobacteria > Rhodobacterales > Rhodobacteraceae > Roseinatronobacter. Next base: position 1,724 of record SLQN01000204.1, on the reverse strand, counting down.
CCGTGCCGGACCATCCGCTTTGCGGCATTGCGCTGGACCATGTCTGCACAGCGCTCGATGGCTGCGATACACCCTATGCCTGGTGGCACAGCGGCCCCGCGCAATGGACCCGCGCGGCCTTCGCGCATTATTTCGTGCAAGGCGGGCGCGACGTGCGCTTCCTGTCGCAGGCGCAATATTGCCGTCGGGTGGCCACAAACCTGCCATACCCGCACAAGCGCAGCCCGGAGCACTGGCGCTGAGACGGGACGAACCTGAAGCGAGAGGACCAGGCCATGACCGCAGACGACATCATCGCGCAATTCGCGCTGGAACAGCATCCCGAGGGCGGCTGGTATCGCCAGACGTGGATCGCCGAAGCGGCAGTCGGCGCGCGGCCCAGCGGCACGGCTATCCTATATCTTCTCAAGGCAGGCGAGCGTAGCCACTGGCATCGCGTCGATGCCACCGAGATCTGGCATTTCCACCTTGGCGCGCCCCTGGAGCTTCGCTTGGCGGCCACGCTTTCAGGGCCTGCGTCCCGCGTCAGGCTGGGAACGGCGTTGCAGAATGGCGAAGCGCCGCAGGCCATCGTCCCGGCACATCACTGGCAAGCGGCGCGCAGCCTTGGGGCGTGGACGCTGGTTGGATGCACCGTGTCGCCGGGGTTTCGATTCCACGGGTTCGAGCTTGCGCCGCTCGATGTCGAGATTCCTAACCGATAACCGCGCCTGGCTGTGTGCCAACGCAGAGAACAGGGCTTGACGGGTCAATCCGGCTCGACTAGACGCCGTGTCTGTCGGCGGAGTAGCTCAGTTGGTTAGAGCAGCGGAATCATAATCCGCGTGTCGGGGGTTCAAGTCCCTCCTCCGCTACCACCTCAAGCCCTTGATAATACTCAACCTCCTCGATGCGGGTGATGTTTGGGCTGTGTGCTGTGATCCTTAGGGGCTACATCTGGGCCACCGAACACTCTCGGTCATGTCAGGTTAAGTGAGCGATACCGATGGATTGCATGGGTTGACGAAAAGGTCGCAACTATCGGTCTTCTCAGCGCCAGACTGCGCGAACTACAATTTTTTGTTGCGACGGAAAGATTTCACGTCACGCCCCTTCTCGCATCGCTACATGCATAATGAAGCCTAAGGAGGAGACCCAGCCTATGTGCTGATTTTCATCCATCTCGGCAGTCGCCGCGTGTATTGCAGTGCTCCGACCTATGCCCTGGACTCGGCATGGGTGATCCCGGCAAGCAGGCCATCGTCGCGCCAGCGGTAGAAATGGTAGCGCACGCTCGAGACCGACGGAAAGTCCTTCGCCAAGAGGGACCACGCGCAACCCGCCGCCGCAATATGCTGGATCGCATCCCAGACCCGGCGCAACTCCACCTCTCGCGCACGCCCAGGGCGGTTGTGACCGGGCAACAAAGACCGCGGGATCTTCCATTCCGCATCGGTCAAATCGCTTGGATAGCGCTTTGTTTTGCGCATATGCTCCGCACGGGTGAGTTCGGTCAAGGCCAGTGTGATTTCCGTTCAGCTTCGCAACCGAACAGAATCACAACCTGCTGAATTCACTTAACTCATTTCCGATCAGCCTCTCAGGGTATCAGCTTGTCGATGATCAGTTGCGCGGCTTCGTCCGCGCTCATGCGTGTGGTGTCGATCCGCAGATGTGGCGCTTCGGGCGCTTCATAGGGCGAATCGATTCCCGTGAAGTTCTTCAACTGTCCGGCGCGGGCCTTC
>SLQN01000076.1 GCA_007131465.1 Paracoccaceae bacterium | reverse complement strand
TCGGCAAAGACCAGCACAACCAGCACCCGGTCCGGGGCCAGCCCCACAAACTCGATATGCTTGATCGCGGCATCATGCTTGGGCGACAGCACCAGCGACGCACCCTGCGTGATCCCGCTCAGCGCCCCGCCCACCTGCTCCAGCAGGCTGGAAATATCACGATCATTGCTGCCAAGCGTCAGATCCAGCTTCTCGCGGTCCCCGGCATCCAGAGGGGCGACTTCCAGCAGGCTGTCCACGAACAGGCGCAGCCCCATATTGGTGGGCACACGACCGGCGGAGACATGCGGGCTGTCCAGAAGCCCCAGATACTCCAGATCCTGCATCACATTGCGCACCGTCGCGGCGGAGACTTTCTCGCTCATGTCGCGCGTCAGCGTGCGCGAGCCGACAGGCTGGCCCGACTGCAGATAGCCCTCGACCACGCGCCGGAACACCTCGCGCGAGCGGTCGTTCATCTCGGACAGCAATTCCTGCGCGTTCGGGGTCTTGCGCATGTTCAACTCCAACAGATCACAAAGGCCACATGGGATGACAGCACTGCAAATCGGGACAGGTTTCAAGGGCAATCAGGCTTGCATCCCGCCCTTGTGCGCCTGTATCGGTGCAGATAGCCCTGAAAGGAACCCCGATGCGCCCCTCTGGCAGAGACTTAGACACGATCCGCGAAATTTCAATCGAACCGCATGTGACGAAACATGCCGAAGGCTCGTGCATGATCACGATGGGCGACACGAAAGTGCTGTGCACCGCATCGCTGGAAGACCGCACGCCGCCTTTCCTGCGCAATACCGGGCTGGGCTGGGTGACTGCGGAATACGGCATGCTCCCGCGCTCCACCAATACGCGCATGCGGCGCGAGGCGGCCTCGGGCAAGCAGCAGGGCCGCACGGTCGAGATTCAGCGCCTGATCGGGCGGTCCCTGCGCGCCTGTGTGGACCGCTCGGCGCTGGGCGAGCGGCAGATCACGATTGACTGCGATGTGATCCAGGCCGATGGCGGCACGCGCTGCGCGGCCATCACGGGCGGCTGGGTGGCGCTGCGGCTGGCGGTGAACAAACTCCTGAAGGCGGGCGATGTGGTGTCCGACCCGATCACCGACCATCTGGCCGCCGTGTCCTGCGGCCTCTATGCGGGCCAGCCGGTGCTGGATCTGGACTATGCCGAGGACTCGACCGCAGGCGTGGACGGCAATTTCATCCTGCTGGGGTCGGGCCGGATGGTCGAGGTGCAGATGAGCGCGGAAGGCGCGACCTTCTCGCGCGCGGAACTGGACCAGTTGCTGACGCTGGCGGAAAAGGGCGTCAAGGAACTGATCGCCAAGCAGAAAGTCGCGATTGCATGAGGCGCTTTGACGAAAAGACCCTGCTTGTCGCCACCCATAACGCGGGCAAGCTGGAGGAATTTCAGCAGATCATGACGCCCTTGGGCATCACGGTCACATCGGCCAGGGAACATGACCTGCCAGAGCCCGAGGAGACCGAGAGCAGCTTCATCGGCAATGCGCGCATCAAGGCCCATGCTGCGGCGCAGGCCACCGGGCTGCCCGCGCTGGCCGATGATTCGGGGCTGGAAGTGGCGGCTTTGAACGGCGCACCGGGCGTCTATACCGCCGACTGGGCCGAAACCCCGCAGGGGCGCGACTTCCTCATGGCGATGGAAAAGACCCATGCGATGCTTCTGGCAGCCAAGGCACCGGAGCCCTGGACCGCGCGGTTCTGCTGCACGCTGGTCCTTGCCTGGCCCGACGGCCATGACGAGGTTTTCACCGGGCATGCCACAGGCCAGCTTGTCTGGCCCCGGCGCGGGGCCGACGGGCATGGCTATGACCCGATGTTCCAGCCCGATGGCCATAACCGCACCTTTGCCGAGATGACGGCGGCGCAGAAAAACGCCCTGTCGCATCGCGGCGCGGCCATTGCGGCACTGATGACAGGCTGTTTCACACCGGCCTGAGGCGGGTGTGTTCCTTGGGGGATTGATGGAAGACTGGCAGCATGGCGGCTTCGGGCTGTATATCCACTGGCCCTTTTGCCAGTCGAAATGCCCCTATTGCGACTTCAACAGCCATGTCAGCGCGCAGATCGACCAGCACCACTGGGCGCGCGCCTACCTGTCCGAGATCGACCGCATCGCTACCGAGACCGAGGGGCGGCTTCTCAACAGCGTGTTTTTCGGTGGCGGCACCCCCTCGCTGATGGAGCCCGCCCTTGTCGCGGCGTTGCTGGAGCGGGTCGCGGCGCGATGGACACTGTCCAATGATGTGGAAATCACGCTCGAGGCCAACCCCGGTTCAGTCGAGGCGGGGCGCTTCCGGGGCTTTGCACAGGCGGGCGTCAACCGCATCTCGATGGGGATTCAGGCGCTGAATGACACGGACCTGCGGCGGCTGGGGCGGCTGCACAGCGTGGCCGAGGCCCGCGCCGCCTATGACACGGCCCGCAGCCAGTTCGCGCGCGTCAGTTTCGACCTGATCTATGCGCGGCAGGACCAGACACTGGCCGCATGGGAGGCGGAGCTGACCGAAGCACTGTCGATGGCTGTCGATCACCTCTCGCTGTATCAACTGACCATCGAGCCCGGCACAGCCTTTGGCACGCGCCACGCGGCAGGCGGGCTGAAGGGCCTGCCGGATGACGATATATCAGCCGATATGTATCTGATAACACAGGATATTTGTGCGTCCCACGGGATGCCCGGCTATGAGGTGTCCAACCATGCAAGCGACGGCGCGCAATCGCGCCACAACCTGATCTACTGGCGGCAGGGCGATTATGCGGGCATCGGGCCGGGCGCGCATGGGCGGCTGACGCTGGGCGGCACACGCTACGCCACCCAGACACCGCTTGCCCCGCAGGACTGGCTGGCGCAGGTCGACCAGATGGGGCATGGCGAGGCCCCGCGCGTGGCGGTTCCGCCAGCAGATCAGGCGGTCGAATACCTGATGATGTGTCTGCGTCTGCGCGAAGGTGTGGATATGGTGCGCTATCATGCACTTGCAGGCACGCCCCTGCCAGATAACACCCTTGCCGATCTGGCCGCGCAAGGGCTGATCCGGGTTGCGGATGGCAGGCTTGCGGCGACCGATCAGGGGCGACCCGTGCTCAACGGGATTTTGCGCGCGCTCATGTCCTGAGGGGCGTGCCAAGGATACTGCACAACCGGTCAAGCTGCTGCATATTGCTGAAGGTGATCGTCACCTTGCCCCGACCGCCGCCCGCATAATCCAGATCGATCGGCATGCCCAGCGTGGCAGAGATATCCTGCTCCAACGCGCGCGTATCCGCATCCTTGGCAAAAACTTTTGATTTCGCTTTCTTTTTCGGCGCAGGGCCGGTTTTCAGCAGGCTTTCAGTCTGACGCACGGACAGCCCTTCCAGCACCACCTTGCGCGCCAGCATCCCCGGATCGTCCGAGGTGATCAACGCGCGCGCATGGCCCGCCGTCAGCTTGCCATCGCGCAGCATGACCTGAACCTCCTCGGGCAGGGTCAGCAGGCGCATCAGATTGGCGATATGCGACCGGCTCTTGCCCATCGCGCTGGAAAGCTGTTCTTGCGTATGGCCGAAGCGCTCTATCAAAGCGCGATAGCCCATCGCTTCTTCAACCGGGTTCAGATCGGCGCGCTGGATATTCTCGATGATCCCGATTTCGAGAACCTCGGTATCGGTAAACTCGCGGATGATGACCGGCACATCATGGATCTGCGCGCGCTGTGCGGCACGCCAGCGCCGCTCGCCCGCCACGATCTCGAACATCTCGCCCTTGGGGCGGACAATCAGTGGCTGAATGACGCCCTTCTCGCGGATGGACATTGCCAGTTCGGCCAGCGCGGTATCATCGAAATTCCGCCGCGGCTGATCAGGGTTCGGGACCAGCTTTTCTACAGGCAGACGCATATCGCGGCCGCGCTCGGTGGCGGCTGCCTCGGGCTCGGCCACTTCGGCCATCAGCGCCGACAGCCCGCGCCCCAGCCCGCGACGTTCCGGTTTGCGATCAGTCATAGGACTACCCCTTCGCTGACTATCTTGTCATGCTTGCGCAGCAATTCCTGCGCCAGATCCCGGTAGGCGACAGCCCCTTTGGACAGCGTGTCATATCTCAGAACCGGGACAGCGTAAGAGGGTGCCTCGCTCAGCCGGACGTTGCGCGGGATCATGGTCTTCAGCACCAGATCGCCCAAAGTGGCACGCGCATCGTCTTCCACCTGCTGCGCCAGATTGTTGCGTTTGTCGAACATTGTCAGCAGGATACCCTCGATCCGTAGCCCCGTATTCGCGGTTTCGCGCAACTGGCGTACGCTCAGCATCAGTTGCGACAACCCTTCGAGCGCGAAGAATTCGGCCTGCAACGGAACCAGCACCGATTGTGCCGCGACCATGGCATTGATGGTCAGCAAGTTCAGCGAAGGCGGGCAATCGATAAGAATATAGTCGAACTTGCGGTCGCGAATATCGGAATGGCGCAGCGCATCATGCAACAGGTAACTGCGCCGCGCGCGGGACATCAACTCGATATCGGCCGAAGACAGATCGGTCGTGGACGGAATGACCGACAGGTTCTCGATCCCGGTATCCATCACGATATCGCTGGCGGGCGTCACCGAGAACAGCAGGTCATAGGTTGTATGGCGGCGGGTGGAAACTTCGATCCCCAGCCCGGTCGAGGCATTGCCCTGCGGATCCAGATCGATCAGCAGCGTCTTTTGCCCGCGTTCGGCCAGCGCGGCGGCCAGGTTGATGGCCGTGGTCGTCTTGCCCACCCCGCCCTTCTGGTTGGCAATCGCGATGGTGCGCGTGATGCTGTAATCAGACACGGGCAATTCCCTTCAAGATAAGCAGTTTCGCCGACGGGTCGGTCTGACTGGGGTAAGAGCTTTCTTCAAACTGCCAGTCAACCCTGGCGGCTGCAAGCTCTGACGCGTGGTTTTTGCCCTTTGGCAACAGGGCTGTGCCCTTCGGGGCCAGATGCCGGGCGACGAGCGGAAGCAGTTGCGGCAAGGGCGCAAGCGCACGGGCCGAGACGATATCGGCGCTCTGCGGCAGGGCGGATTCGGCGCGCTCGGTCAGAATGCGCAACGGAACGCCCAGTTCGCGGGCGGCGGTGTGCAGGAACACGCACTTGCGGCGGTCGCTCTCGATCAGGGTGAAACGAAGGTCGGGCGCGGAGTCCTGTGCGAGGATGGCACAGATAATCGCAGGCAAGCCACCGCCGGAACCCAGATCGACCCAATGCTGCGCATTCGGGGGTGCGTGCGCGTAAATCTGAGCAGAATCAAGGATGTGGCGTGTCCAGAGGTCGGGCAGAGTCGAGGGTGACACAAGGTTGATCCGTGCATTCCAGCGGGTCAGCAACGCCGCGAAGGCCTCCATCTTCGCCAATGTTTCACGTGAAACATCGACCCCGATATCGGCCAGATCGCTCATGCCCGCGCCCGCATCTTGCCCTGCTGCAACCGGGCCAGCACAAGCACCAGCGCGGCAGGTGTCATCCCGTCAATCCGCATTGCCTGCCCCAGAGTCTCGGGCCGCACCCGCGCCAGCTTCCCGGCCAGCTCGTGCGATAGTCCGCTGATTGCCGTATAGTCGAACCCATCGGGAATGTTCCGTGCCTCATCTGCCCGCAAGGCCCGAATCTGCGCATCCTGGCGATCCAGATAGGAATGATAGACCATTTCCTTCTCGATCTGCACGCGGGTCTCTGCGCCGATGCTGCCCAGATCGGGCGCAAGCGCCACCACGGCGTCGAAATCAAACCCCGGAAGACCCAGCAAGTCCAGCGCATCGCGCCGCATGCCGTCCTGACTGACCTTGTGCCCTGCCGCGTTCAGTTGCTTCGGCGTAAAGCTGAATCCGCGCAACGCCGCTTTCGCATCCTCCAGCCGCGCGATTTTTTGTCCGAACGCCTCCGCCCGCACGCCACCGATGCAACCCAGCGACACCCCCAAAGGCGTCAGGCGCTGGTCGGCATTATCGGCCCGCAGTGACAGCCGGTATTCCGCGCGCGACGTGAACATGCGATACGGCTCCGACACGCCGCGCAATGTCAGGTCATCGATCATCACACCGATATAGGACTGCGACCGGCTGAAGCTGACCGGCTCGCGCCCCAACGCGAACAAAGCCGCATTCAGACCCGCCACCAGCCCCTGCGCGCCTGCCTCTTCATAGCCTGTCGTCCCGTTGATCTGCCCTGCCAGATACAGCCCATGCAGATCCCTCAAGCGCAAGGCCGATGTCAGCGCCCGAGGGTCCAGATAATCGTATTCGATGGCATAGCCGGGTTGCAGAATCCGTACGTTTTCGAGCCCGCGAATGCTGCGGACATAAGCCTCCTGCACATCAGCGGGCAGCGAGGTCGAGATGCCGTTCGGATAGACTGTATCGTCGTCAAGCCCCTCTGGCTCAAGGAAAATCTGGTGCGAGTCCTTGTCTGCAAAGCGCGTTATCTTATCTTCGATTGACGGGCAATAACGCGGCCCCACGCCTTCGATCTGCCCCCCATACATGGCCGAACGTCCCAGGTTCGCGCGCACGATGTCATGTGTGCGCGCGTTGGTATGGGTGATCGCGCAGGCCACCTGCCGGGCCTGCGTCTGGCGCGTCAGAAAGGACAGATATTCTGGCTGCGCATCGCCCGGCTGGGTTTCCAGCGCAGCCCAGTCGATGCTTCGCCCGTCCAGCCGTGGCGGTGTGCCGGTTTTCAGCCGTCCCATGGGCAGACCCAGCCCGCGTAACTGCTGCGCCAGCAGACTCGAGGCCTCATCGCCCATGCGACCAGCGGGGAAGCTTTCCTCGCCAATGAAAACCTTGCCGCCCAGAAATGTCCCTGTCGTCATGACGACGGCGCGCGCATGGATGCGGTTGTCATCCGCCAACACGACGCCGCCGACTGTATCGCCCTCCCAGATCAGAGCCGTCACTTCGGCGGTGATCACATCAAGCCGTTCGGTGGCCAGCGCCTCTTGCGCGACGAAATGACGAAACCGGCTGCGATCAGCCTGCACGCGCGGCCCCTGCACGGCCGGCCCCTTGGAGCGGTTCAGAAGCCGGTACTGGATCGCAGCATAATCCCCGGCACGACCCATGATCCCGTCCAGCGCATCGATCTCACGTACGAGATGGCCCTTGCCCAGGCCCCCGATGGCCGGGTTGCACGACATCGTGCCCAAATCTTCGGTCCGGAATGTCACCAACGCGGTCGCAACCCCCATGCGCGCAGAGGCAAGCGCCGCTTCGACCCCGGCATGACCGCCGCCAACGATGATGACATCGTAATGTTTCACGTGAAACACTCCTACTTTCCAATGCAGAACGACGCGAAGATATCGCCCAGCAGGTCTTCAACATCCACCTTGCCGATCAAGGCATCCAGCGCCGTCATGGCCGCGCGGATATCCGCCGCCACGAGTTCGGGAACATACGCGCCGCTGCGCAGTTTTTCAATCGCTTCCGAAAGCGCCCGCTCCGCCGTCTGCATCGCCTGCAAATGCCGTCGGCGCACCGATACCCCATCCCGCGCAACACGGCTCGTCAATTCCGCCGCGATCCGCGCCAACAGCCGGTCCAGCCCCTGCCCCGACAGCCCCGAAACCGCGTCATCGTGCCCGGGAAAAAGGTCGGCCTTGCCCAGCAGAACAATATCCCCCGGCAGGGGCTGCAAGGGCGGCGGTGCATCCGGCCCTTCACAGAGGATTACCCGGATATCCGCCTGCAACGCCCGTTCGCGCCCACGCCTGATCCCTATAGATTCAATCACTTCATCAGTGTCGCGCAACCCCGCCGTGTCCAGCAGCGTCACAGCGAACCCATCGATATCCATGCGCAATTCGATCACATCGCGCGTCGTCCCGGCAATCTCCGAGGTGATCGCCGCTTCGCGCCCCGCGAGCGCGTTCAGAAGCGTGGACTTGCCCGCATTCACAGCCCCCACAAGCGCCACTTCGAACCCCGTCTGCATCCTTTCGCGCGCCGCCTGCCCTGCGATTTCGCTCGCCAACCCCCCCGCCACTGTTTCCAGTGCCGCCAGGATCGCCGCGTCGAAATCGCCCACATCTTCCTCGACGAAATCAATCGACACTTCAACCAGCGCTGCTGCCTTCACCAGATGCTTCCGCCAGTCCTCCACAAGCCGCCCCAGCGCCCCATCCAGCACGCGCAGGGCCTGTCTGCGCTGGCTCTCGGTCTCGGCCTCCAGCAGGTCGCTCAGCCCTTCCACCTGCGTCAAGTCCATCACCCCGTTTTCCAGCGCGCGACGGGTAAATTCGCCGGGCTCGGCCAGGCGCAATCCATGGTCCTGCGCCAGGCAGGATTCCAACGCCGCAACTGTCGCCAAACTGCCATGTACTTGGAATTCAACAACATCTTCGCCCGTGAAGCTACTGCCCGCCCCGAAGGCCAGCACCAGACCAGTATCCAGCGCCTCGCCTGCGCTGTCACGCAGCACACGCAGACCGGCCTGCCGGAGGGGCGGCAAACCCCCACATATAGTGACGGCCACATCATGTGCGCGCGGGCCGGACAGTCTGACCACAGCAACCCCCGATTTTCCACGGGCCGAGGCCAGTGCGAAAATCGTGTCCATGTCAGGCATTCATCGAATCGAAGAAATCGCTGTTGGTCTTGGTTTGCTTCAGCTTGGAGATCAGGAACTCGATCGCGTCGGTCGTACCCATCGGGTTCAGGATCCGTCGCAGGACAAAGGTTTTCTGCAAATCGGTTTTCTCGATCAGCAGGTCTTCCTTCCGCGTGCCTGATTTCAGAATATCCATCGCCGGGAACACGCGCTTGTCCGCTATCTTGCGGTCCAGCACGATTTCCGAGTTGCCCGTGCCCTTGAATTCCTCGAAAATCACCTCATCCATGCGCGAGCCTGTGTCGATCAGCGCCGTCGCGATGATGCTGAGCGAGCCGCCTTCCTCGATATTCCGGGCCGCCCCGAAGAAACGCTTGGGGCGTTGCAGGGCGTTCGCATCCACACCGCCGGTCAGCACCTTGCCGGAACTTGGCACGACCGTATTGAAGGCGCGGCCCAGACGCGTGATCGAATCCAGCAGGATCACCACATCGCGCTTGTGTTCGACCAGCCGCTTGGCCTTCTCGATCACCATTTCAGCCACGGCCACATGCCGCGTTGCAGGTTCGTCAAAGGTGGATGCAATCACCTCGCCCTTGACCGAGCGCTGCATGTCCGTCACCTCTTCGGGCCGTTCGTCGATCAGCAGGACGATCAGATAGCATTCGGGGTGATTCATGGCGATGCTATGCGCGATATTCTGCAACAGCACGGTTTTCCCCGTGCGCGGCGGCGCCACGATCAGCGCGCGCTGGCCCTTGCCCAGCGGCGCGACAATGTCGATGATCCGCGCCGAGCGGTCCTTTGTGGCCGGATCAGAAGTTTCCATCCACAGCCGTTCATCGGGGTAAAGCGGGGTCAGGTTGTCGAAATGCACCTTGTGGCGGGCCTTTTCCGGGTCATCGAAATTGATCCGCGTCACCTTGGTTATGGCGAAATAGCGTTCATTTTCCGCCGGGGCCTGCATCACACCCTCAATCGTGTCACCCGTGCGCAGCGAATACTGGCGGATGATATCGGGCGAGACATAGATGTCATCAGGGCCAGGCAGATAGTTCGCTTCGGGCGCGCGCAGGAAGCCGAACCCGTCCTGCAACACTTCCAGCACCCCCTCGCCCGAGATGATCCAGCCTTCCTCGGCGCGTTCCTTCAGGATCGAGAACATCATCTCGCCCTTGCGCATCGACGGCGCGTTCTCGATCTCCAGTTCCTCGGCCATTGCCAGCAGCTCTGCCGGGCTGTTGGCCTTCAGATCCGCGAGGTTGAGGGTCTCGGTCGCCTCGGGGTCGAGCACTTCGGGGCGGTCTTCGATATCTGTATCGGACATGGTAATTCCTGTTGCCCCGCCAGATGCAGGGTCTCGGGTCATTGTTTCACGTGAAACGCCTCTCACCGGACGGTGCGGCCTTGCCCTGCGCTAGCCGAAATGCACCACGGAGTCAATCTGCATCAGAATTTCACGATCACCGACAGCACGATCACGACCATCAGCACTGTGGGGACTTCGTTCATCATCCGGTAATTGCGCCCGGTCAGGCTGTTCTCGCCCGCTGCAAAAACGCGCCTGCGCCTTGCGCACCACATATGAAACCACGTCATCCCGATCAGCCCTGCGAATTTCGCCCAGGGCCAGATCGCGTCCCAGGCGATCAGACCGGGTATGGAGACCATCATCAGCCCTGTGACCCAGGCTACGATCATGGCCGGGTTCATGATCACCCGGAGCAGCTTTTCCTCCATCACACCAAAGACTTTTGCCATCGCGGGGCCTTCGGTTGCTTCGACATGGTAGACGAACAGCCGAGGCAGATAGAACAGGCCAGCCATCCAGCTTATCACTGCCATGATATGGACCGCCTTGATCCAGAGGTAGAATTCTCCCAGCATCTCGTCTCCTGCGCTGCGCCTGCTTCTTTACTTAATAAAGGAATATAAGAAAGGAAATGTTGTTGTAGTAAGGGCTGTGGATATGGGGACAAGATTTTCGCGCACAGAGTTATCCACAGGGCGTGGGCATCCGGCACGCCGCATCAAGTTTATGATCTCCTTTATTATCAATATTTTAGTTAGGAACAAATCAGGAAAACCAACCTCTGGCCTGTCTGTCTGCGAAGTTTTGCACATCGAGCGATCAGTGCTTTCCACATGGGGATGACTGCGCTCCGAGGCTTGCGTGGCCGCGCATAACATGCAAGCTCTCGGGTGCGGGTCGGGATATGCAGGGGTTGTCCATCCAGCCCGGCCCGGGTTGAACACAGGGATATCCACATGCCGCTTGTTCTTGCCTCCGGCTCTGCGATCCGGTTGCAGATGCTGGCCGCAGCCGGGCTGGCCGCGCAGGTCGCACCCGCCCGGATAGATGAGGCGGCGATCCGCGCCGCGTTACAGGCCGAGGGTGCCAGCCCGCGCGATATTGCCGATACGCTGGCCGAAGCCAAGGCGCGCAAGGTTTCGGCCCGCTTTCCCGACGATCTGGTGCTGGGCTGTGATCAGGTGCTGGCATTGCGCGACGCCGTTTTCGAGAAACCCGCGACGCTGGAGGATGCCCGCGCGCAGTTGCTGGCGCTGCGCGGCGGCACGCATCAGCTTCTCTCGGCGGCGGTGCTGTATCAGGGGGGTGAACCGATCTGGCGGCATGTCGGCGTGGCCCGGCTGACAATGCGCAGCTTCTCGGACGCCTATCTGGACGCCTATCTCGCGCGAAACTGGCCCGCAGTGGCCGAGTCTGTCGGGGCCTACAAGCTGGAGGAGGAAGGCGTGCGGCTGTTTGCCCAGGTGCAGGGGGATTATTTCACCATTCTTGGGTTGCCGCTGCTGGAACTGTTGAACTATCTGGCGCTGAGAGGGGAGATTGACGCATGAAAATCCCGCTGGCCGGTGTCATTGGCTGCCCTGTCGGGCATAGCCGCTCGCCCCTGTTGCACGGCACATGGCTGCGGATTTACGGGCTGCGCGGGCAGTATGTGCCGCTGCATGTGGCCCCCGAGGACCTGGCGCGCGTGCTGCAGGCGATGCCTGCAATGGGGTTTGTGGGCGCGAATGTCACCATCCCGCACAAGGAAGCCGCGCTGGCGCTGGCCGATCACGTCAGCCCGATTGCGCGCCGGATCGGGGCGGCGAATACGCTCAGTTTCCGCGATGGGCAGATTCATGCCGACAATACAGATGCTTACGGCTTTATCGAGAACCTGCGCAGCGCAGCGCCCGACTGGCAGCCGGGCGCGGGCCCGGCGCTGGTTCTGGGTGCGGGCGGTGCGGCGCGGGCGGTGCTTGTGGCGCTGGCAGAGGCCGGGGCCGGGGAAATCTGGCTTTCCAACCGGACGCGCGCGCGGGCCGAGGCGCTGGCCGCTGCGCTGGACCATCCCGTGACGGTTCTGGACTGGGAGCGTTATGCGGACCATCTGCCCCG
>SLQN01000373.1 GCA_007131465.1 Paracoccaceae bacterium | reverse complement strand
GATACAAGGCCTTGAGGATCTCGACCCGCTGCTGGTGGCCCACGGACAGATCCTCGATCAGGGCGTCCGGGTCCACATGCAACTCAAACTCGCGCGCCAGATCCTTCAGCAACCCGCGCGCGCGGGCCAGTGACGGACGCAAAAGCGCGGACCCTTCCGCGCCCAGAATCACGTTTTCCAGCACAGTGAAATTCTCGACCAGCTTGAAATGCTGGAACACCATGCCGATGCCCGCCCGGATCGCCGCCGGGCTGTTGCCGATCTCCGTGCGCGTGCCGTTCACGAAAATCTCGCCCGAATCGGCGCGGTAGAACCCGTAGAGGATCGACATCAGGGTCGATTTCCCGGCCCCATTTTCGCCCACAATTCCGTGGATCGTGCCACGGCGCACCTTGATCGAAATGTCCTTGTTGGCCTGAACAGGCCCAAAAGCCTTTGATATCCCGCGCAATTCAATGGCGAGCGGCACTGATGCGGCAGTGTCCTGCCGCATCGCTTCGGTTGCAAGATTGTTCATCCGCGGATCAGAACGCCGGGCAACTGCTGTCAGTGCGGTAGTCATGCACCATGATTTCGCCCGCGATGATCGCGGCCTTCGCGGCCTCGACTGCCTCCTGCATCTGGTCGGAAATCAGATGCGCGTTGTGTTCATCCAGCGCATACCCCACACCGCCCGCAGCCAGATCCATCACCACGATACCGGTTTCCAGTTCCGGGCCCTCGGAGAAGGCATCAAAGACCGCCTGATCCACCAGCTTCAGCATGGATGTCAGCACCGAGCCGGGATGCAGATAATTCTGGTTGCTGTCCACACCGATGGATTTCAGCCCGGCATCCTCGGCCGCCTGCAATACGCCGAGGCCCGTCCCGCCCGCCGCAGCGAAGACAATGTCGGACCCTTGTGCGAATTGCGCGCGTGCAATCTCGCCGCCGCGCACCGGATCATTCCAGGCCGCCGGGGTGCTGCCCGTGTAGTTCACGATCACATTCACATCCGGATTGACCGCTTTCGCCCCCTGCGCAAAGCCGCAGGCGAAGGCCGAAATCAGCGGGATTTCCATACCGCCGACAAAGCTGATGGTGTTCGATTCGGTCGTCATTGCCGCCAGCATGCCCACAAGGTAGCTGCCCTCATGTTCAGCGAAGATGACCGAGCGCACATTCGGCAGGTCGGCCACGCCGTCGATCAGCACGAAGGCCGTGTCGGGATAATCGGGCGCGACCTCTTCCAGTGTGGATGCATTGGCAAAACCCATGACGACCACCGGGTTGGCCCCGGCTTCGGCCAGGCGGCGCACGAACTGCACGCGCTGTGCTTCAGACGTGATCTCGATTTCGCGGTAGCTTCCGCCGGTTTCCGCGGCCCAGCGTTCGGCCCCGTTATAGGCCGCCTCGTTGAAGGACTTGTCGAACTTGCCGCCCATGTCGAACATCAGCGCCGGGTCGGCCTGCGCCATTGCGGCTGTCATTGCCAGCACCGATACGGCGCCAAGGGGGGTTTTGAGACTGGTCATTCGGGTTACTCCTGCTGTGCCGCGTTTCGAAGAGACGCGCGCTTGTCTGGTCTGATCTGATTTTGGGGTCTGCGCCCGGATCAGCCCTGATTAACCCCGGATTCCCCGAACCGGTCAACATGAAAAACGGATGGCAGCGCGCGATCCGCTGCATTGCGCGATCACGTCGAGAGCTTTGCCTTCAGGACCAGCGCATCCGCGACCCCTTCGGCGCCACGGTAATAGGCCTTGCGCTGCCCCACCTGCGCAAACCCGAGCGTCTGGTAGAGGCCGCGCGCCGCAATGTTCGTTGCGGCGACTTCGAGGAAGCACTGGCGCGCGCCGCGCCGCGCCACGGCGGCCAGTCCGTCACAGACCAGCGCGCGGGCGAATCCCTTGCGCCGCGCTGCGGGTGCGGTGGCAAGGGTCAGCAACTCGGCCTCATCGGCGGCAAGGCGGAACAGGACAAAGGCGTGCAACGCCTCTGCATCGGCGCGGTGCAGCATCACGCAGGCAGGATCGGACAGCATCTGCGCGAAGTCTGCCGCGCTCCAGGGCGGGGGAAGCATGAAACATTGCGCATGCAGCCGGGCAAGGGCATCCGGGGTCATGGCAAGATGCGCGGGGCCGGATCGGAGGGCGGCGCGGCATCTGCCGCCCTGACATACAGGGGCGCAGGACGCGGCTGTGGCCGGGCGGCCCTGCGCGCCGCCACGCGCGCAATCGCTTCGGCAAGGGAATAGGGCGATGCGCCTGCGCTCTCGCAGATTGCCGCATCGAAGGTCGATGCAGCCGACCCGGTCAGCCGCGCGGACCCGAGTTCTGCCACGCTTGCCCGCGCGACAATCCGCGGCGGGCCGGGATCGGGGGTGAAGGCCTGCACATACACCTCATCGCGCCGCGCCTCCTCGACAACGACCAGGGGGCGCTCCAACCCTTCGGCGCGCGCCTCGAACACCGACACCCCGATTGCGGGAATGCCCAGCCCCAGCGCCAGACCGCGAGCGGTCGCAACGGCGATGCGGATGCCGGTAAAGTTACCCGGCCCGACCCCCACAGCCAGCGCATCCAGATCCCGCCAGCCCAGCCCGCCCTGGCGCAAAACATCCTCCAGAAGCGGGATCAGACGTTCGGCCTGCCCGCGCGCCATGTCTTCGCTGGCCTGCGCCACAAGGCTGTCGCCAGACAGTAATGCGGCCGCGCAATGCGCGGCCGATGTGTCAAAGCCCAGAATCCGCAGGTCAGACGGCAACCGGCCGCACCTCGGTCACTTCCGGAATGTAGTGGCGCAGCAGATTCTCGATGCCCATCTTGAGCGTCAGCGTCGAGGACGGACACCCCGCACAAGCGCCTTTCATGTGCAGATAGACGATCCCGCGCTCGAACCCGTGAAAGGTGATGTCGCCGCCATCCTGCGCCACGGCCGGGCGCACGCGGCTGTCCAGCAATTCCTTGATCTGGCCCACAATTTCGGCGTCCGGCCCATCATGGCTGGCATGTCCCGCTTCCGCCTCGCCGTCGATCACGGCAGCACCGGACTGGAAATGTTCCATGATAGCGCCAAGAATTTCGGGTTTCACATGCTGCCAGTCCACGTCATCGGCCTTGGTGACCGTG
>SLQN01000144.1 GCA_007131465.1 Paracoccaceae bacterium | reverse complement strand
GCGCCGTGCGCGCATGGAAGAAGCGCTGATCGAGGCGCAGTGTTCCATCATCGGCAATACCGGCTTTCTGGGCGTGCCGCTTCTGGTGGTGTTGCTGGGTCCCGCGTCCGTCCCAATGGTGCTCTTGATCCTGACAATTGACCTGATCGTGTTCTCGTCCCTGTTTACGATCATCATCACGCTGTCGCGCGACGGGCGGGTGGACAGTGCGCTGCCGCGCAAGCTGGTGGTGGCGGTGGCCAAGAACCCGATGGTGGTGGCGATGGCGCTGGGGCTGGCTTTTGCGGCCACGGGGCTGGGTGTGCCAACACTGGCCAATGATTTCCTCACGCTTCTGGGCGCTGCCGCCACGCCCTGCGCGCTGTTCGCCATCGGCGCATCGCTGGCCGACAAGAAGGTCGAGCGGCTGAAGATCGTGACCTGGCTTTCCTTTGGCAAGCTGGTGCTGCACCCGGCCCTGACAGCCTTTGCCGCACTGGTGCTGTTCGGGGTGGACCCGCAATCGGCGGGCGTGCTGATCGCGGCCGCAGCCCTGCCGGTGGCGGGCAATGTCTTTATTCTAGCGCAGCACTACAACGCCGGTCCGCAGCGCGTCTCCGCCACGATCCTTGTCTCGACGCTTGCCAGTATCGCCACGGTGCCGGTTGTGATTGCATGGGTCAGCGGCTTCTGACAGGTTTGCGCCAAATGTGACCGGAGGGACAGGATGGAGACGATTTCGGAAAATGCGGCATTTGGCGGGGTGCAGGGCGTCTATCGCCATGCCGCCGGCAGCACAGGCTGCGACATGACCTTCGGCCTCTTCCTGCCGTCCGAGGCGCGGCTGCACCCCGTGCCGCTTCTGTGGTATCTCTCGGGGCTGACCTGCACGCATGAAAACGCCATGACCAAGGCCCATGCGCAGGAACACGCCGCGCGGCACGGGCTGGCGGTGGTGTTCCCCGACACGTCACCCCGCGGCGATGGCGTGGCCGATGATGACGCGTTTGATCTGGGGCAGGGCGCGGGCTTCTACGTGAACGCAACACAAGATCCCTGGGCCAAGCATTTTCAGATGTGGGACTATGTGGCCCAAGAATTGCCCCGCGTCCTGATGGCCAATTTCGCGCTGGAAGAGGACCGCCAGGCGATCACCGGCCATTCGATGGGCGGGCATGGCGCGCTGACGCTGGCGATGCGCCTGCCGGGGCGGTTTGCCTCTGTCTCAGCCTTTGCGCCGATTGCCAATCCAACGGCCAGCGACTGGGGCCGCAAGCAGTTTAAGGCCTATCTGGGCGAGGATCAAACCCTCTGGGGGGCGCATGATGCAACCCTCCTGATGCGCGAGAGCGGGCTGCGCGGGCCGGTTCTGGTGGATCAGGGCACGCAAGATCAGTTTCTGGACTTGCTGCGCCCCGAGGCGCTGGCAGAGGCGATGGCCGCGCGCCGCCAGCCCGGCACATTCCGCATGCAGCCGGGCTATGACCACAGCTATTTCTTCGTGGCGAGCTTCATGGCCGAACATATGGACTTTCATGCCAAGGCATTGGCGCAATGACGCGGCCCGAGGCAGTTGTCTTTGACATCGGCAATGTGCTGCTGGGCTGGCAGCCAGAGGCCTTCTATGACGGGATCATCGGGGCCGACCGCCGCCGCGCCTTGTTCGCGGCTGTCGATCTCGACGGGATGAACGCGCGCATCGACCGGGGCGCGCCGTTCGGCGAAACCGTGCTGGCCATGCGCGACGCGCACCCGGACTGGGCCGCCGAGATCCAGATCTGGCACGACCGCTGGATCGACATGCTGACCCCGGTGATCGATGAAAACGTGGCGCTGCTGCGCGGCCTCCGCGCGCGCGGTGTGCCGGTCTTCGCGCTGTCGAATTTCGGGGTGCAGACCTTCACCTGGGCGCAGGCGCGGTTCGACTTCCTGGCAGAGTTCGACCGGATATATACCTCGGGCATGCTGCGCCTGATGAAGCCCGAACCCGAGATTTACGCAGCCCTTGAAGGCGACACGGGCCTTGCGGGCGCAAACCTCTATTTCATCGATGACAAGGCAGAGAACATCGCCGCCGCGCGGGCGCGCGGCTGGCAGGGCCATGTGTTTTCCGACCCGGCCGCCCTGCGCGCCGAACTGGCCGCCCTGGGGCTGACGCCATGAGCCTGCCGATCATCACGCCCGAGATCGAGCCGCATCTGGACTGGCATGCGCTTCTGGAAGCGCTTGACGCGGGCCACCGGATGGCGCGGCCGCAGATGGATGACACATTCCTCTATCGCGGGGCGGACACGCTTTTGTCGCGCGCGGCCTGGATTGACGGGATGGGCGCGCTGGTCAAGACCGCGACCGTGTTTCCGGGCAATCCCGCACGCGGGCTGGCGGCGGTCAACGGGGCGGCGGCGCTCTATTCCGACAGGGACGGGCAACTGGAAGCGCTGGTGGATTTTCACCTGCTGACCAAGTGGAAGACCGCAGGCGACAGCCTGTTCGCGGCCAGCCTGCTGGCCCGCCCCGACAGCCGCAACATCACCCTTGTCGGCGCGGGCACAGTCGCGTACGCGATGATGGACGCCTATCGCGCGGTGTTCCCTGATCCACGCTTCACGGTCTGGAGCCGCAGTTTCGACAGTGCTGCGCGATTTGCCCGCGACCTGCCGGGCGTGCAGGCCGAGGCGGATTTGCAGCGCGCGGTGGAGGGGGCCGACATCATCTGCACTGCGACAATGGCGCGCGACCCGGTGGTGCGGGGCGACTGGCTGCAACCGGGCCAGCACCTGGACCTGATCGGCGCCTTCCGCCCCGATATGCGCGAGGTGGATGACGTGGCATTGACGCGCGCTGCGCTGTTTGTGGACAGCCGCCACACGGTGCTGGACCATATCGGCGAGTTGAAAGACCCGCTCGCGCGCGGTGTTATCACTTGCGACGATGTGCTGGCGGATTTCCAGGATATTGCGGACGGGGCCTTTCGTCGCCCTGCGGCAGAGGCGATCACGATCTGCAAGAATGGTGGCGGCGCGCATCTGGACCTGATGGTGGCGCGATATATCCTGGGGGTCTGGCAGGCGCGGCGTCCTGACTTGTGACGGGGGGGACGCGCCCGGTGCGGCCCTCAAGGGGCCACTCGG
>SLQN01000460.1 GCA_007131465.1 Paracoccaceae bacterium | reverse complement strand
TGTTTCCCAAGGCTGATCTGGCCCGCTTTGTCGCGACGACGTTTCACAAGGATGCCCGTGGCAATCGCATGGGGCAGCGGCTGGTGTGTGACGGTGATGGATTCGCGGTCGAATCGGGTCTGCATATCCTGTCGGAAACCATCGTGCCTGGCGATATCCAGATCACAGGTGATGGTGCGCCATTCGTGCTGCTGTCCGAATGCCAGACTACGGGCGGTTACCCCCGCATCGGGACCGTGCTGCCCAGCGATCTGCCGCGTGTGGTGCAGGCGCGGGCCGGGGCGGCGCTGAGATTCGCGTTTGTGACGCTGGAAGAGGCTGTCACGCTGGAACGCGCCGAGGCGACGCGGCGCGCGGCGCTGCCCGGTGCAGTGCGTCCCCTTATCCGCGACCCGCATGACATGCCGGACCTGCTGGCGTATCAACTTGTTAGTGGTGTGACCGCTGGCGATGACCTGGAAAGGGAGATGTAATGATACCCCGGATTGATCTGAACGCCGATATGGGCGAAAGTTTCGGCCCCTGGCCGATGGGCACGGATGCCGATCTGCTGAAGGTCATCACATCGGCCAATATCGCGTGTGGCTTTCATGCCGGTGACCCCGATGTGATGGCGCAGGCGATGGCTCTGGCTGTGGAAAACGGGGTGGGCATTGGCGCGCATCCCGGCCTGCCTGATTTGCAGGGTTTCGGGCGGCGGCGCATGCAGATCGCACCCGTTGAGGCGCGCCATCTGGTGGCCTATCAACTGGGGGCCGCGCAGGCGATGGCGCGGCTGGCGGGAGGGCAGGTGCGGCACCTGAAACTGCACGGCGCGCTGGCCAACATGGCCGCCGAGGATGAGGCGCTGGCGCGGGCCTGCTATGAGGGCGCGCTGGCGGTGGACCGGGAGATCATCCTGATGGTGATCTCTGGCACCGCGCAGGCCCGCGCGGCCACGGCGCTGGGCGCTCGGGTCGCGCACGAGATCTTTGCCGACCGTGCCTATGCCGAAGACGGGCTGCTGATGGACCGCCGCCTGCCCGGTGCGGTGATCCACGACGCAGATCAGGTCTGCGCGCGCATCCTCGCCATGCTGCGGGCCGGTGCGATCATCACCGCGCAGGGCACCCATCTGCCCGCCCCGATCGACACGATCTGCCTGCATGGGGACACCGCCGGCGCCGTGGACCTTGCGCGCGCCCTGCACGCGGCGCTGACGGCCGAGGGGATCGCGCTGCGCGCCTTCGACGGCCCGCGCGCCGCGTGACGCTGGACCAGCTCCAGACCTTCCTGTGGGTTGCCCGGCTGGGCGGGGTGCGGCGCGCGGCCGAACAGATGCACCTGTCGCAGCCCGCCGTCACCGCTCGGCTGCAGGCGCTGGAAGATACGCTGCGGGTCAGGCTGTTCGAGCGAAGCGCGCGCGGGGTGGTGCTGACCCGCGAGGGGGAGCTTCTGCGCGGCTATGCCGAGCAGATGGTGTTCGTCCAGCAGGAGATCCGCCAGCGGGTCAGCGACCCCACCGGGCTGGAGGGGCTGTTCAGGGTGGGCGCGTCGGAGACCATCGCCGAGACATGGCTGCCGCGCTTTCTGGAGCGGCTGAGCCAGGAGTATCCCCGCCTGAGCCTGGAGCTGACGGTGGACATCTCGGTCAACCTGCGCGACGCGCTGCTGGCGCGCCAGCTGGACCTTGCGCTGCTGATGGGGCCGGTGTCGGTCTATTCGGTCAACAATGTGGCGCTGCCCAGCTTCGAGCTGGGCTGGTACCGCGCCGCCAGCCGGCCCGACCCGGATTTCCTGACCACGCCGGTCATCAGCTATGCCCGCAACACCCGCCCCTATCGCGAACTGGTGGAGGAGCTGAGCACCCGCCACGGCCCCGGCGTGCGGGTGTTCAGCTGCGCCTCGCTGTCGGCCAGCATCCGGATGATCGCGGCGGGGATCGGCGTGGGCGTGATCCCGACGGCGCTGGCGCAGGAGGGGTTGGCGGCCGGGCAGTTGCACGCCTTCGATCCGGGCTGGTTGCCCGGACCGCTGGAGTTCACCGCCTCCTGGGTGGCCGAGCCGCGCACCCCCCTGGCCGAAGAGGCCGCCCATCTGGCCGTGGCGCTCGCGCGCGCCTACTGATCGGAAAACCTGATTGCTGGCTATCAGAATAAACGATTGGATTTGATACCCGCTTTACGCAAGGTTTCAATGGTCAGACCAAGGCGGTAGGGAGGGGCGTCCACGTGACAGTTCATCAGACAGCGCGGCTCGGCACGGGGGACGATCTGCGTACGGCGATCCGCTCGGGCGCGTTCACGGGGCATACGGCCGGGCTGGCGCCGGGCCGGCTTCAGTGCAACATCGCGATCCTTCCGGCCAAGTTCGCGCTGGATTTCCTGCGGTTCTGCCTGCGCAACCCGAAACCCTGCCCGATCGTGGGGGTGGGCGAGACGGGCGACCCGACCTTGCCGACGCTGGGCCCCGACATCGACATCCGCCACGACCTGCCGCGGTACCGGCTGTACCGCGACGGGCATCTGGCGGAGGAGGTCACCGATATCGCGGCGCATTGGCGCGACGACATGGTGACGGTGGCGCTGGGCTGTTCCTTCACTTTCGAGCGCGCGCTGATGGCCGCGGGCATTCCCATGCGGCATGTCGAGCAGAACCGCACCGTTCCGATGTACCGCACCGATCTGGCGCTGGAGCGTGGCGGCGTGTTCGGCGGTACGATGGTGGTGTCGATGCGCCCGCTGCGGGGCCCGGACGTGCCGCGGGCAGTGGAGATCTCGGCCCGCTATCCGCTGGCCCATGGCGCGCCGGTGCATGTGGGCGACCCGGCGGCCATCGGCATCGGTGCGCTGGAGCGCCCCGAATGGGGCGACGCGGTGGATGTGGCCCCCGGCGAGACGCCTGTTTTCTGGGCCTGTGGCGTCACTTCGCAGAATGCGCTCCTGTCAGCCGCCATCCCGCTTGTGATCACGCATGCGCCCGGGCACATGCTGATCAGTGACATAGACGAGAACTCGGACCAACCGATCTGGAAAGCCTGACCAACAGTGGAGAGAGACATGAAACTCAAACTCGCCTCGGCCCTTGCCCTGTCGACGACGCTGGCCCTGCCGGTGGGCGCGGAAACGCTGTCGGTCGTGGGC
>SLQN01000325.1 GCA_007131465.1 Paracoccaceae bacterium | reverse complement strand
GCGGCCGCGTGGGCGAGGAGGTCAGCTTCGGCGGCATCACCTTCCGCCGCTATCGGGGTGGCCTCGGCTTCGGCGTGCCCACAGACAAGGCGTATTTCTACCCCGAAGGCGTCGAGGGGCTCTTCGAGATCTACTACGCCCCGGCGGACACCTTCGAGACGGTCAATACCGTGGGCCTGCCGCTCTATGCGCGCATGATCCCCGACCGGGACCGCGATGAATGGGTCCGCCTCGAGATCGAGAGCAACCCGCTGCCGATCTGCACCCGGCCGCAGGTGCTGCGCTCGGCAAGGCGCACCTGATGACTGCCTTTGCTGCGGCCATCGACGGTCTGTTTGCTGACGGCAACATCGCGCGGGACGCTGTTTACATTGCCGATGGCGGCGACCCCCAACTCATCCGCGTCGTCACGCGCCGCGCGGATGAGGTCACCAGCTTCGGCGAGGCGCGGCTCTGGTCCGAGACCACTCGCGTTGATCTGCGTGTGGCAGAGGTGTCAGCACCCCGCCCGGGCGACAGCATCGAGATCGAGGGCGAGGCGTTCCTTATTCAGGGCGAGTCGGTGCGCGACCGAGAGCGGCTGATCTGGACTGTCAATCTGAGGCCAGCATGAAGCTGAAACTCGAGATCACCCCGGACCTCGTCGCCATGATGGCCGCCGAGATCAAGGCGGGCGAGCGTGCAGTCACCACTGCCACGCGCGAGGCGGGCAACACCCTCAAGTCCGCCTGGCGCGCGCAGATCACCGGCGCCGGGCTGGGCCAGCGGCTCGCGCGCACTATCCGCTCAGAGCAGTATCCGAAGGGAAAGCCGAGCCTGAATGCGGCGGCGCTGGTCTGGTCGAAGGCCCCGGTCATCGTCGGCGCGCATGACACAGGACCGCTGATCCGCTCGAAATCCGGCTTCTGGCTGACGATCCCCACGCCAGCCGCTGGCAAATCCGCGCGGGGCGGGCGCATCACACCCGGCGAATGGGAACGCCGCACGGGCCTGCGCCTGCGCTTCGTCTATCGGCGAAGCGGGCCGAGCCTGCTGGTTGCCGAAGGACGGCTGAATGCACGAGGGCGGGCTGTGGCGTCACGGTCAAAAACCGGGCGCGGCGTGACTACTGTGCCGATCTTCATGCTCGTGCCGCAGGTCAAGCTGCGCAAGCGGCTGGATCTGGCGCGGGATGCGGAGCGGGCGCATGAGGCCGTGCCGGGGCTGATCGTGGCCAACTGGGTTGAGGGGAAACTGTAGATGACCTAAGCCGAAAAAAATAGTGGAGTTATCGATGAGGCCGGAAACTGTTCTCGAGCAATTGCTGGGATCCCCTACAGTTAGATTGAACGCATTACCCACTGATCAGGGCATATATGCTTTGTATGATCATGAAGGCGTGGCCCGTTATATTGGAGTGACAGAGCTGGGCCTGAGAAGGCGGATCCATGACTACCATGTTGGCGGAGATGGAAATAGCCACAAGTTTTCCACGATATACAATGCGGGACGCATGTTTCACACGCGGGGCGACCCGTGTACACATGCTGGAGACGGACGCGCTGCCAAAGAGCTTCGCCGCATGTTTTCGAGAAGATATTGCGGTGCAGTCGGTATGCCCCTGCCACAATGTTCGAAAATAGAGCTGTACGCACTCGAAATACAAGTTAGGCGGCTTGCGCCGAAGCATGCGCTTAGTTGGAATGACGCTCGCGCGCTGGATGCTTACGAGCCAACGGAGCTTCTCAATGATTTTCTCAAAGAGATTGGTTGGCCATCTGCTAAGTCGGAGGCCATTGCGCGACAAGCTGAGCGTTGGGGCCAGAAGCTAGCCGCAGCAACAGCACCCGGTGAAGTGTAACTTTCATGCCCAGCCCCCGCGAAACCATCCTCACCGCGCTGCACGCGCGGCTTTCGGCGCTGCCTGCCACCGCCCTGCGCGGTGAAGTGCTGCCCGAGCGCGTGCCCGCCGCTGGCCTGATGATCCTGCGCGACGGCGAGCCGGGCGACCCAGAGGTGACGCTCTCGCCCTTGCGCTACCACTATCAGCATCGGGCCGAGATCGAGGCGGTGGTTCAGGGCAATGATCGCGACACTGCCTTTGCCACACTTTGCTCCAGCATCGGCGCGGCAATCTCCGCCGACCGCACACTGGGCGGCCTTTGCGACTGGGTCGAGGCCGAAGCCCCGCGCCCGGTCGATCTGCCGGTTGAGGGTGCCGCCAGCCTGAAAGCAGCGGTGATTACGGTGGTGCTGCACTATTCCACGGCCGATCCGCTCGGGTGACCCGGCAGATCAGCAGGTGCCGTAATAGTTGCGCGAGAACCGACAGAACTCGGTCGCGGTACCACTTATGATCATTTCGCGCGTGATATCGCGGCCATCAGGCAGGAAACACTGACCGACGATGCGCCCGAAACGGTCGATATCGCGCTGGCGACAATGAAGAACCTGACCAGAGACCAGCCGCGTCATCGCAGCGGTTGCTGCAGCGCCGCCGGGGCGATTGGTCTCCGGCGCATCAAGACCCCAGACACGGATGCGCACATCCTGACCGCTGATCCAGAAGGTATCGCCGTCGACAATGCGCGTCACGCGCCCTGAAAAGTCGATATCCGCTGGCAAGGCTGAAGAGCCGGGCGCCATTGTGACAGATGTTGCGACATCGCAACTGTTCAGCGCCATGATCCCGGCAAAGGCCAGAATGGCGACCGAGCCAAAGGATCTGAAGCGGCGCAGCGGCGAAGGGCGGCGAGATCGTCGCCGGAGAAGTCGGAACATGCGGGTTATCCTGTGTGATCTGCTCTTGGGGCTGGCGCCCATTCACTGTGTTTCAAAACATCACGGCGCAGACAAGGCACTGACGCCATTACCCTACAGAAAGGACACACCATGGCACGAGCGCAAGGCGCGCGGGCGCTGATGGCGCTTGCGTTCGAGACGACATATGGCACGCCGCCTGCGAGCGGTTTTGTGCGCATGCCCTTTGCCAGCGCCACGCTGGGGGCCGAGCAGCCGCTGCTGAACAGCGAGCTTCTGGGCTATGGCCGTGATCCGCTGCCGCCGATCAAGGATGCGGTGACCTCGGATGGCGATGTGGTCGTCCCCGTCGATGCGCAGGCGTTCGGCTTCTGGCTGAAGGCT
>SLQN01000017.1 GCA_007131465.1 Paracoccaceae bacterium | reverse complement strand
TGCTGACCAACAAATATGCCGAGGGCTATCCGGGGCGGCGCTATTATGGCGGCTGCCAATACGTTGATCTGGCCGAAAATCTTGCAATCAGCCGTGCGTGTGAATTGTTCGGCTGCGGCTTTGCCAATGTGCAGCCCAATTCCGGCAGCCAAGCCAATCAGGGCGTGTTTACGGCCCTGTTGAAGCCGGGCGATACCATTCTGGGGATGTCGCTGGATGCCGGGGGCCATCTGACGCATGGAGCCAAACCCAACCAGTCGGGCAAATGGTTCAACGCCGTGCAATACGGCGTGCGTTTGCAGGATTACGAGATCGATTACGACCAGATCGCGGCCCTGGCAGTGGAACACAAGCCCAAGATGCTGATCGCGGGCGGGTCGGCCATCCCGCGCATCATCGATTTCGCGCGGATGCGCGAGATTGCGGATTCCGTCGGTGCCTATCTGCTCGTCGATATGGCGCATTTCGCGGGTCTGGTGGCGGCAGGTCTGTATCCCTCGCCCTTCCCGCATGCGCATGTCGCCACCACCACAACGCACAAGACCCTGCGCGGCCCGCGCGGCGGCATGATCCTGACCGATGACGAGGCGCTGGCCAAGAAATTCAACTCGGCCATTTTCCCGGGTATTCAGGGTGGGCCGCTGATGCATGTGATCGCCGCGAAGGCCGTGGCCTTCGGCGAGGCGCTGCGTCCGGGGTTCCGCGACTATCAGAAGCAGGTCATCGTGAATGCCCAGGCGCTGGCAGATCAACTGATCAAGGGCGGGCTGGACATCGTCACGGGCGGCACCGACACGCATGTCTTGCTGGTCGATCTGCGGCCCAAGGGCGTGAAGGGCAATGCGACCGAGAAGGCACTGGGCCGCGCCCATATCACCTGCAACAAGAACGGCATTCCGTTCGACACCGAAAGCCCGATGGTCACCAGCGGCGTGCGCCTTGGCACGCCCGCAGGCACGACACGGGGGTTCGGTGTGGCCGAGTTCCGCCAGATCGCGGACTGGATCGTGCGCGTTGTTGACGGTCTGGCCGCGCATGGCGAAGACGGCAATGCCGCAGTCGAGGCGCAGGTCAAGGCCGAAGTGGCCGAGCTTTGTGCCCGCTTCCCGATCTATCCGGAGCTGTGATTCGCAAGGACAAGTGCGGGCGCTGCACGCGCGGATCTCTGGTCGGCACGGGGTCACACGACGGGGAGGACGCATGCTGAATGTCCAGCGGCAGGGTGCGCCGTCCAGCCTGCCGGGGCTTCTGGTGGTGCACGGATTGTTCGGGTCGGCCAGGAACTGGGGCGCCATTGCCCGGCGTCTGGCGCAAGATCGCGAAGTGATCACCGTGGACATGCGAAATCACGGCGAAAGTTTCTGGGCCGAGTCTCATGGTTATGAGGACATGGCGCAGGATCTGGCCGAGGTGATTGCCGCTGTTGGCGGTCCGATGGATGTGCTGGGCCATTCGATGGGGGGAAAGGCGGCGATGGTGCTTGCGTTGCAAGCGCCCGAGCTGGTGGACCGGCTGATGGTGGCGGATATCGCGCCTGTCGCATATGGGCACAGCCAGACGCATCTGATCGCGGCGATGCAGGCCTTGCCACTGGCGGAAATGACCACCCGCGCGCAAGCGGATGCAGCGCTGTCACAGCAGGTGGAAGACGCTTCGGTCCGTGCTTTCCTTCTGCAATCGCTGGACCTGCGGGCCGATCCGGTGCGCTGGCGGTTGAACCTTGATGTTCTGGCGCGCGAGATGGACCAGATCACCGGCTGGCCGGACGTGACAGGCATCTTTTCAGGGACGACCCTTTTTCTGGCCGGGGGGCGGTCGGATTACATCCAGCCCAAACATCGCCCGGTCATACGCGCGCTGTTCCCCAATGCCAGATTCGCCAAACTCCCCGAAGCCGGGCACTGGCTGCATGCGGAAGCGCCGCAGGCTTTTGCCGAGACTGCGCGGATGTGGTTCAGCCGCGCGCCGTGATCAGACCGCGATCAGTTTGCGTGCGATGACCCAGCTTGCAGCAGTTCCGACAAGCAACCCCAAGGCGGCCGCGATCAGAATCGGTTGCAGCGTATCCTGACCAAGGGTCAGGGCAGCGACGACCCCGATCCCGGCGCATGTCACACCGGCGATGGACAGGATCAGCAGG
The DNA here is from genome assembly GCA_007131465.1 of Paracoccaceae bacterium. Classification (GTDB taxonomy): domain Bacteria; phylum Pseudomonadota; class Alphaproteobacteria; order Rhodobacterales; family Rhodobacteraceae; genus Roseinatronobacter. Next base: position 985 of record SLQN01000017.1, on the reverse strand, counting down.
AAAAGACGAGTCATTTCTATCCTCCGTAAACAGGTCCTGTGCAAGCTAGCCGTGGCGCAGGGATCCTGCCTTGATCCAGCGCAAACCGGCCAGGTTTACAGTGCAGAAGCGCAGGCGAGGCGGGCGCGCAGCACGCCTGTGTCGCCTTCGATGCTTTGTGGCACAAGCGCACAGCCAGTGGCGTGGATTGCGGCCTCGGCCATCACGTCTTTCAGACGGGTCTGGTCTGCGCGGGGGGCGTAGCCGTGGCGAATGACCTCGATCGAATTCCCCTTGCGCCAGACCGTGAAACGATAGCCTTCAAGCTGGTGCTCGTAGCTCTGCCCACTGTGCAGGGCAGGCGAAGGGCTGTCGCAACCGGACAGTGCGATCATGATCAATAGAAGATAACGCATCGTCATAGTATCATTCAAGTTCGTTAACGCATTGTGAATCCAATCTGCCGGCGTATTCGCTGCCGTGCAGCGAGACGGCAAAAGTCATGCGTCTTTGCTGCTGTCGCGGGTCAGACGGCTTCCCAACTCCGGTGTGAACTCCAATGACAAAGCCCCCGGCGCGGGCGCCGGGGGTCATATCAGGTATCACGAAATCTGTCGCGCGTCAGAACGCTTCGATATTGCTTCTGGTTTGCAGCGGCTGGCCAGTAAGATTGTTTACGTTGTTGAAGAATTTCTGCCATTCAACGGCTGCCGCATTGGTCACGAACAGCACATCCCCGTCGCGCATGTTGAATTCGTTCGCCAGGAAGAAGATGTCGGGCGACCGGTAGTTGGCGCGGTAGATCGTCGGGACCTCATGGTAGGGTGCGACAACTTCCGAAAGGTCCACGCCCATCTTTTCAAGCGCGTAGCGGTTCTCCATGCGGTAGACAAGCACCTGACGCGGATCGGCCCGGTTGTCGGTCAGGCTGGAGGCGCGGGCAACAGCGTCGTTCAGAGTGACAAGATCAGACCCGAAGGTGAAGTTCCCGACCTGACCTGTCGCA
>SLQN01000269.1 GCA_007131465.1 Paracoccaceae bacterium | reverse complement strand
TACAGGGCGTCGAAGGGGCTCGGATGGCGAGGACCCCCCCACGATTGATAGCGGAACGCTTGCCAAGGACGGCGGCGGAAACTTTATGTATGAGGCATTGGCTGATTACTGGGTTGAGGTGCTGGACAATCTGGGATGGACGCCGGATTATTTGAGTTTCCAGAACGAACCCGGTTACACAGCCACGTGGGAAACATGCGTCTTTGCCCCCACGGAAACGTCATCGAATGCGGGCTACGCGGAGGCCGCAGACGCCATCTGGAATGCGATCAAGGATCGTCCAGATGTGCCGAAGATGGTCGGGTCCGAGGCGGAGAATATGCCGGCCTTCTTCAACTTCAATCAGCAGCTCTTGAGCCGCCCCTACTTCGCAGTGCATGGCTATCATGTGTATGACATTGGGAATACGAGCCAAATAGATTCTTCTACAACCATTGGCCGCTTGAATCGTATTCGAGATGATTTCAACGATCGGCCGAATTGGCAGACGGAGTTCTCGCGCGAGTTCAACTGGATTGATGCCGGGCGGGTGATTCATAACACGCTCGTGGAGGCCAATGCTTCGGCCTACATCTACTGGAAAATGTTCTGGGGCAGCGACACGCCCGAGTCGATGATAGAACATGTCAACAACACCAGCTTCCAGATTAATCCGCCGTATTACACCGTGAAGCACTACTCCCGTCACATCCATAAAGGGTATGAGCGTATCGAAGTCGGCGGCAGCACCTCGGATGTGCGCGTTTCCGGATTCCTTGCGCCGGAAGGGAATAGCATTACGATTGTGGCGATCAACCGGGCGACCTCGCAGCGGGCGATATCCCTGCTACATGATGCGTTGCGGATAGAATCAATTGCCGGCTACCAGTCTGTTGAGGGAGATTTCTATCAGACCATGTCGGGATTGGATGTGGCAGCTCCGATCCTGCTACCGGCGTCATCGATCACGACCATCGTGCTCACGCTCGCGGATGAGCCAGCCATGGCCGTGTACGAGGATGCAACGTTGATTCCGGTAGATGCCGAGCGCTTGTTCATGGCGCCGCTGGATACTCCGGTTTCGCATACGTATGTCGTCACGAACATGAGTGGAGCCCGGGCCACCCTGCTGCTGACGAACATGCCGGATGCGGTGGTCTTTGCGGAGAACGACGGGACGAGCTATAACGGGTTCACGATTTCCCCGAATATCACGGGAGACGGGACCGAGCTGGAGCCCGGTGAGAGCGCGAGCTTCACGGTTACCTTCCAGACAGCCGTGGCAGGTTCGTATGCGGCGACCGTGCGGATTGCGAATAATGATCCATGGAAGAATCCCTATACCTTTACGGTCTCAGCTACCGTGGCCAGCTATACGGTCACCTACAATGGCAACCAGAATACGGGTGGTACGGAGCCAGCACCGCAGCCTAAGCAGCATGGTGTAGACCTAACGCTTGCCACCAACAGTGGCAATCTGACCAGAACAGGCTATACCTTTGTGGGTTGGAATACGCAAGCCGACGGGCGCGGGACCTACTATGCCGAGGGCGCTACGTACACTGCCAATGCCGATTTGACGCTCTATGCACAATGGAACCGTCCGCCGGTGGTCGATGCCGGATCCGACCAGACCGTGTATCTGAGCGAAGGCGGCGGCGAGCCATGGACGCCGGAAGGGTTGACGCTGGCGGCGTGGTATGACGCGAGCGATAGCGATAGCATCACCCTTGCTAGCGGACGGGTTTCGCAGTGGAATGATCTGAGCGGCAATGAGCGGCATGCCACACAGGGTAGTTCCGGTAACCAGCCTATGTTTAACGCCTCTGATGCGTTGCTACATGATATGCCAACCATTGGATACGATGGCATTGCCACCGATCTCTGGCGTTATCTGGAAACACCGGCGCTGACGTTCTCCAATGTCTATGTGGTGACGTATTATGATGCTGCACAGTTTGACAATTGGCGCGTCCTGATGAGTGATAACCAAGCAACCGTGAACCGTATTCGCGGTACCCAGAATAATACAACGTTTGGTTTGGCCGGTTTCAGAATGTATCGTGATGGGGCTTCTGCCAACACGAATACGGCGCTGCCCATGGGACCCACGCTCTGGCGGGCCGAGGCAACGCGAGATTTTGGTGATGTCCCCTGGTCGATATTAGGGCAAAAAGATGGTTGGTGGACAACGTGGGGAAGAGGTGCTATCGGGGAAATGATCTTCACGGATGGCACCGAGGATCTGGCGACGCAGCAGATGATCGAGGGGTATCTGGCGCACAAGTGGGGGCTGGAAGATAATCTGCCGTCGGATCATCCCTACAAGGCGGCGGCACCGGGAGGTTCTTCAGCAACGGCGACGCTGGCCGGTTATGCCAGTGACCCCGATGGCGATGCGCTCACCACCGTTTGGACGCGGGCAGAAGGTCCAGCGGCAGCAAGCTTTGCCAATGCGTCTGTCACGAATACGACCGTCACCTTCACGGAAGCGGGCACGTATACTTTGCGTCTGACGGCCGATGATGGGTTTGCACAGGCCTTCGACGAGGTGGTGATTACGGTTAACGCACCCGGAGTCGACACCTACACGGTTACCTACGACGGCAACGACAACTCGGGCGGCACCACCCCGACGGATGCGAATAGTCCCTACACTGCAGACGCGGAAGTGACGGTTCTCGGTCCTGGTGATCTCGAGAAGACCGGTCATACCTTCAGCGGCTGGAATACGGCTGCCGATGGTTCAGGCACCAGCTACAGTGCGGGTAATATCTTCACGATCACAGCCAACACCACGCTTTATGCCCAATGGACGGCGAATACCTACACGGTGACACTGGACCAACAGGAAGGCACGGGAGGCAGCACGAGCGTTGTGGCCACCTTCGGTTCGGCAATGCCTGCCGCCACGCCCCCAACGCGCGATGGTTACACCTTCCAAGGTTATTTCACAGCCGTCGATGGTGGGGGCACCCAATATTACCATGCGGACATGTCCAGTGCCAGAAACTGGGATGTTGCCGGGCAAGCAACGCTCTATGCTTACTGGACGCCCATCGTATACGAGGTTAATTTCTCGCCCGTCTCTGCTTCTGGCCCCGAGAGCACTTCCTCTGTCAATGTCACCGTGGTACTGTCGCCCGC
>SLQN01000182.1 GCA_007131465.1 Paracoccaceae bacterium | reverse complement strand
TGAAGGGCTATTACAAGAACCCCGAGGCAACACGCGCGGCCTTTCGCGGCGGCTGGTTTCATTCCGGCGATATCGCCTTTCTGCACCCCGATGGCTATATCAAGATTGCGGATCGTGCGAAGGACATCATCATCTCGGGGGGCGAGAATGTGTCCTCGGTGGAAGTGGAGGGCGTGCTGATGAAGCACCCGGCGGTGGGGCTGGCCGCTGTCGTCGCCAAACCTGATGAGAAGTGGGGCGAAATCCCCTGCGCCTGTATCGAGATCAAACCCGGCCATGAACCCAGTGAGGCAGAGCTGATCGCCTTCTGCCGCGAACGGCTTGCAGGGTTCAAGACGCCCAAGCGGGTCGTGTTCATGGACTTGCCCAAGACCTCGACAGGGAAAATCCTGAAATTCGAGCTGCGCGCACAGGTGCGTGATCTCTGACTTCTGGTCTTGCGCACGCGCTTGGTGTAATCTGCCGAAAACAACAAGAGCAGGCAGGCGGCATGACCGCGCTGGAGAAATACCGGAAACTCGAAGGATCAGGGCTTTGGGCCGCGTCCGCGCAGGACCAGCGGCGCGACGTCGTGGTCGGTTTCGGGGATGCGACACTTGTCATTTCCGATGGCCGCAGCATGACGGTGCTCAGCCACTGGTCCTTGCCTGCAGTTGTCCGGCTGAACCCCGGCAAGCGGCCTGCGCTTTACAGTCCGGAGGGTGATACCGGCGAGGTTCTGGAACTTGACGACGACTGGCTGATCGATGCGCTGAAGGTGGTTCAGGGGGCCTTGAGCCCGCCGCGCAGTCTGATGTCGAGGCTGCGCAGGCCCATTCTGGCGGGGCTTGGACTTGCCGGGTTGATCGCGGCGGCGCTGGTTATCCCGCCCGCGCTGGAAGATCACACAGCCGCTGTCGTGCCGATGGCCAAACGCGTGGAACTGGGCGAAGCCTTGCGCCATGATCTGGTCCTGTCAGGCGCGCGGCAGTGCCAAAGCACCTATGCAGCACCCGCCATTGCCGGGCTGCAACGCAGGCTGTTTCAGACCCCGGCCAGCATTGTCGTGATGCGCGACCTGCCAGTCGACGCGCCGCGCATCCAGCATGTCATGGGGCGGTTCTTCATTGTCGATAACCGCTTGCTGGAAGAAGCCGAGAGCGCCGAAGCCCTGGGCGGCGCAATTCTGCTTGCCGCCCAACGGGCCGACGAGGAAGACCCGTTGCGCCCGCTGCTTCGCCATGCGGGTGTCGTGGCCACGTTCCGCTTGCTGACCTCGGCGGAATTGCCGCCCTCGGCGATGCCTGGCTATGCGCCTGCCTTGTTGCGCGCACCGCTGGCTGTGCCTGATCCCGAGGCAGTGCTGGAGCGCTTTGCGCGGGCAGACCTGTCAACCCGCCCGCTTGTGAATAATCCGTTCCCGCTGGACCCTGCGCTTGGCCAGATCGGCGATGCGCTGCGCGCGGGTGATCCGCTGCGGGGCGAGCCGCTGTCAAATGCCCTGCTGACCGATGGGCAATGGGTCAGCCTGCTGAATATCTGCGACGGCTAAGCCGGTCTGCCCCCAATGCCGTCAGCAACACAAGCGCAAGGGCAGCGCGCAAGGGCCAGTCGCCGTAGCGCGCGTAGACGGTCGGGGGCAACGCGCCCGGAATCGCCATGTCCAGCGTGCCGGTCTCATTGAGAGCTATCGTGCTCAGGATGTTGCCGCGCGCATCAATGAAAGCCGAAACCCCCGTATTGGCGGCGCGCAACACAGGAAGGCCCTGTTCCACGGCGCGCAACTGCGCCTGCGCCAGATGCTGGTATGGCCCTGACAGATTGCCGAACCACGCATCATTGGTGACCTGCAATATCCAGTCGGGCCGCGTGTCGGTGCGCAGATGGCGCGGAAAGATCGCTTCGTAGCAGATCAGCGGCAGGGCGGTTCCCAGCGCTCCGAGGTCCAGCAGGGCAGGGCCGGGGCCGGGGCTGTAGCCCAGCAAAGCCGTCCCGGCCAGCCCGCCGACGCGCGTGCCCATCAGCCATTCGCCAAAGGGGATATATTCCCCGAACGGGACGAGGTGATGCTTGTCATAGACATGCGTGATGTCGGCATCTGCTGTCAGCACGGCAAGCGAATTGAAAAACCGCCCCCCCGCGTTGCGCTGAACCCCGAAGGCCAGTCGCGTGTCCCGCCCTTGCAACGCCGTGGCATCGGCCATCATCCACAGACCTTCGCCGGGGTATTCCAGCAGGAACGGCACGGCGGTCTCGGGCCAGACCACCAGATCGGGCGCAGGGTCGGCGGGGAGCGCGGTCTGGTCCAGCAAGCGGTTGAAGAAATCTAGCATCAGGTCTTCGCGCCATTTCTCGGCCTGCGGCACGTTGGGTTGCGCCAGTCGGGCGATGCTGTCGCGATCGGGCGGCAGATCGGTCTGCGCGCCGCCCCAAAGCCAGCCTGCCGCCAACAGGCCAAGCGCCGCTGCGCCGCCAAGAAGACGGCCCGGCAGCGCAGGCGAGAGGGCGGGAAGGACCGCTGCCATCATCAGAAGAAGGCTCAGCCCGCCTGCGCCCAGAAGTGCTGCAAGCTGCATCAGCGGCGTGCCGATCAGCCCATGCCCGACCATCGCCCAGGGAAAGCCCGTGAAGGCCCAGCCGCGCAGCAATTCTGCCACGACCATAAGGACCGGCAGCGCCAGAAGGCGCGCGCGGCCCTGTGCCAGCCACGCAGCCGCGCCCCCCGCAAGGCCCCAGAAGAGCGCCATGCCGCCCGCCATCAGCGCCAGCGCGAAAGGGGCCATCCAGCCGTGAATCTCCGGCGCGATCAGGAACGGCTCCACGATCCAGAACAGGGACGCCGCGAAGTAACCCGTCCCTGCGACCCATGCCCGGATTGCCCAGGTGCGCGGGGGCGCTGTCAGGGGCAAGCCCGCAAAAAACACTGCCAGCGCCAGAAGCGACAGCACCCACCATCCCAGCGGTGCTTGCCCGGCGGCGGCCAGAACCCCAAGCGCGAAGGCCCCGGCGCTGCGCAGCAAGGCGGCGCGTCGGCCAGAGACGACAGGCCGCGTCACGATGCGAAGGACCGCGCACTCATTGTGCCGCGTCGCGCAGGGATTCGGGCAGATGGATGCGCAACCGCTTGATGCGCCGCGGCTCGGCCTC